>NZ_MULM01000127.1:0-40282 GCF_002029345.1 Pseudomonas sp. VI4.1 | reverse complement strand
AGCCGGCTCCTACAGCTATTTGTTTGACCGCATAATTGGGGGGCGGCACAAAACCTGTAGGAGCCGGCTTGCCGGCGAAGCTCTTAAAGATTCTGCAAGGTATCGAGCAACACCTTCACCTTGGTAATCGATTCCTGATACTCGGCCTGCCACTCGGAATCGGCGACGATCCCGCCGCCGCCCCAGCAACAGACCTGCCCATCCTTCACCAGCAAGCTGCGAATGGCGATGGAGCTGTCCATCTCGCCGCGCACGTCCAGGTACAGCAACGAACCGCAATACAAGCCACGACGCGTCGGCTTCCAGCTCGTCGATGATCTGCATCGCCCGAATCTTCGGCGCGCCGGTAATCGATCCGCCCGGGAAGCTGCCGGCGATCAGGTCCAGGGCGTCCCGGTCATCCGCCAGTTCCCCGGTCACGCTGCTCACCAGGTGATGCACGTTCGGGTAGCTTTCCAGGCTGAACAACTCCGGCACCCGCACCGAGCCGATGCGGCAAGTGCGGCCGAGGTCGTTGCGCAGCAAGTCGACGATCATCAGGTTTTCCGCGCGTCCTTGGGACTGGCCAGCAGTTCGGCGGCGTTCGCCGCATCTTCGCCGGCGGTCAGGCCGCGAGGGCGGGTGCCCTTGATCGGGCGGGTTTCCACATGGCGCTCGCTGACTTTGACGAAACGCTCTGGCGACAGGCTCAACACCGCGCCGCCATCGGGCAGGCTCTGGAAGCCGGAAAACGGCGTCGGGCAGGCGGCGCGCAACGCGCAGTAGGCGGCCCAGGGGTCGCCCTGGCATTGCGCGCGGAAGCGCTGGGCGAAGTTGACCTGATAGCAGTCGCCGGCCTGGATATAGTGCTGGATGCGCTCCAGCGCGTGGCGATACTCATCAGCGCTCAAGTCGGCGCTCATCGGTGCTTTCAGTGTGAAAGGCTCGACCGGCTCGATCCCGGGCTGGCTGAACAAGGCGATCAGCCGTTGTCGCTCGCTGTCGATCAGCGTCGGGTGAAACACCAGCTGACTGGTCTCGAGTTGGTGATCGCTGATCAGTGCCCAGGCATAGAGCCCGAAACGCGCATCCGGCAATTGCAGGTCGTCCTGCGCCAGGCTCGGCAGATGCTCCAGGTGACGACCGAAGTCATAGCTCAGGTAGCCGATCAGGCCGCCGGCGAAAGGCAAGTCAAACGGCAGCGCGGCTTCACCCAGCCGTGTCAGGTTGTCGCGCAGGCGCTGCAGGAAATCGCTGCCGCTTTCGTCAGGCAATACGGCCAGTTGTTCCAGCGGCCAGGCGCTGAGCAGGTCATAACGACCGCGATCGGCAGTCGGCCGACCACTGTCGAGCAGTACGGCACCGGGGGCATGACGAATCGCCGCGAAGTAGTCGGCGGGATTGGCGCGATAGGGGAGCGGGTGTACGGAACAGGTCAACATGGGCGGGGCGGATCAGCCATCGAGGCGGGGTGGCGATTGTAGTCTTCTCTGGGAATTGCTCCTAGAGGGGAAGTCGGGGATTGGCAGATTGGCGGCAGGGTTGGGTGGGTGTGTTGGCAGTGAGGCCGTCTTCGCTGGCAAGCCAGCTCCTACAAGGTTCAGCGCCATCCCTGTAGGAGCTGGCTTGCCAGCGAAGGGTGCGACTCGGTCTTGGATCAGCCCTCGACCCCGGGAATATGCCCGAACATCTCTTGGACAAACTCAACCCGTTCCTCAACCGTTTCGCTGATCCCGCGAGCCTTCAATGCTTCAAGCCGCGCTTCAACGGCATGGGTACGCAATGTCAGGCCGCAATCATTGGCAATCTGGATGTTCAACCCGGGACGGGCGTTGAGTTCAAGAATCAGCGGGCCTTTTTCCTGGTCCAGCACCATGTCGACCCCGATGTAACCCAGCCCGCACAGCTCATAGCAGCCGGCGGCGAGTTTCATGAAACCGTCCCAATAGGGCAATTGCACGCCGTCCACCGCGTTGGTGGTGTCCGGGTGCTTGGTGATGATGTTGTTCAGCCAGGTGCCGCGCAGGGTCAGGCCGGTGGCGAGGTCCACACCGACGCCGATGGCGCCCTGGTGCAGGTTGGCCTTGCCGCCGGACTGACGGGTCGGCAAGCGCAGCATGGCCATGACCGGGTAGCCCATCAGCACGATGATGCGGATGTCCGGCACGCCTTCGTAGCTGATGCTCTTGAAGATCTGGTCCGGGGTCACGCGGTATTCGATCAGCGCCCGGTCGCGATGACCGCCCAGCGAATAAAGGCCGGTCAGGATGCTGGAGATCTGGTGCTCGATTTCCTCGTGGCTGATGATCTTGCCGGACACCGTGCGGTAGCGCCCCTCGAAGCGGTCGGCGATCACCAGGATGCCGTCACCGCCGGCGCCCTGGGCCGGTTTCACCACGAAGTCGTTGCGCCCGCCGATGATCGCGTCGAGGTTGTCGATTTCCTTCTCGGTGGAGATCACGCCATACAGTTCCGGCACATGGATGCCGGCGGCGATGGCGCGCTCCTTGGTGATGATCTTGTCATCGACGATCGGGTACAGGCTGCGCTTGTTGTACTTGAGCACATAGTCCGCGTTGCGCCGATTGATGCCCATGATGCCCCGGGCTTCCAGGGCCTTCCAGGTCTTCCAGAGGCCGAACATCAGACGTCAGCCTTCTTCAGGAAGGCCTTGAAGCGCACCAGTTCGGTCAGGCGGTAGCCGCGATAACGCCCCATCGCCAGCATGAAGCCCACCAGGATCAACAGGATCGCCGGGAAGGTGAACACGAAGTACACCAGCTCCGGAACGCTCATGATCAGGTGCGCCAGGGCCGCGGCGAACAACGTACCGATCGCCACCTTCATGGCATGGCCGCCGCCGCGTTCTTCCCAGGTGATCGACAGGCGTTCGATGGTCATGGTCAGGATCACCATCGGGAACAGCGCGACCGACAACCCGCGTTCGAGGCCGAGTTTATGGCTGAGCAGGCTGATCGTCGCGATCAGCACCACCACGAAGGTCAGCACCACAGACAGCCTCGGCAGCATCTGCAGCTTCAGGTGTTCAAGGTAGGAGCGCAGCGACAGGCCCAGGGCCGTGATGATGGTAAACAGCACGATGCCGAAGCCGAGCTGGGTTTCGCGGAAGGCCAGGGCGATCAGCACCGGGGTGAAAGTGCCCAGGGTCTGGATGCCGATCAGGTTGCGCAGGATCAGGATCACCAGCACGCCGATCGGGATCATCACCATGATCATGAAGGTCTGCTGGGTTTGCAGCGGCAGGCCGTACAACGAGTATTCGAGGAAGTTGGCGTCGGTGTTTTCGTCGGTCAGCTTGGCCAGGCGAATGGCGTTCATTTCGCTGTTGTTCATGCTGAAGGTCACAGTGGCCTTCTTGCCGCCATCGACGGTGATCAGGTTTTCGTCACCGGTCCACCACAGCAGGCGGTCGGTGGGCAGGCCCTGCTCGCCGGTTTCCGGGTTGAAGTACAGCCAGTCGGTGCCGTTGAAGCTGCGCAGCCAGAGTTCCGGGGTTTGCGGCTGGTCGGCCACCAGGCGAATGGTGTGGACCTTTTCCACCGGCACGTGGGCGATGGACAGCAGCAGTTCGACGATTTTGGCTTTGTGCCCGACGGACGGATCGCCGCCCAACAGCAGCTTCACATTGTCATCGTTGACGTTATTGACGCGTTTGATGGCTTCGCCAATGAAGGTCTCGACGTCGGCCGAGTGCTGGCGGATCGGCGCGAGCAGGGCTTCGGCGGCGATTTTTTCCGGGCCTTCCACGACCATGCTGTCACGGAAGGTCGGGCCTTTGATCTTCAATTTTTCGCCGCTGTAACGCTTGGTCAGCACCAGGCGGTAATAAAGAGTCTGGTTGCCCTTGGCCCGACGCGCCGACCAGGTGACCTTGCGGTTGCCGTCAACCCGGTTCACCGCCACGCCGTAGTTATTGGAGATGAAACTCTCGTTGAGGCTGACGTAATCGCGGCTCAGCGGCGGCACGAACATCTGGATCTTGACCGGGTCCTTGGTGCTGGCGACGAATTCGACCTTGGCGTCGATGTTCCACAAGTCGTCGGTGGCGTCTTCGGTCACGGGAATCCCGAGCACAAAGATCTGATAGGCCGTAACTGAAATGCCCAGCACCACCAGGATGGCGATCAGGAATTTCAGGTGGAGGGTAAGAGAGCGCATTGGAATTACTCTGCGGTATGTGCGTCGGTGGCGCAGGCGGGTTTGCCAGCAGCGTATTTAAGGCTGGGGTCGACCAGCGCATCGAAGCGTTTCAGGGCTTCGGAGCCGATCAAGAGCGGGTATTGGAAGGCGCTTCGGTCGGTCAAGTTCACTTCGATGCTGCGTAAAGCCGAACCCATGCAGATATCAAGCTCGATCACCGGACGGGCGGTGTACTTCTTGCCGGCTTCCGGGTCGTAGTCACCGGCCCTGCGCTTGATCTTGCTGACCCGGGCCAGCGGCCGTTCGATCGGGTGCGAATGGGCGGCGTCGATGGCCAGGTAGAAGCGCACCCAGGACTCGCCATTGCGTTTGAAACGTTTGATGTCGCGGGCACTCAGGGAGGCGGTTTTCGCTCCGGTGTCGAGTTTGGCGGCGACTTCCAGGTTAATGCCGTCCAGCGAGGCGTACTCGTTGAGGCCGTACACGGTTTTTTCCCCCGCCGCGGCATAACCGGGCAGGCAAAGCATAAAGAGGAATGCGGGGAAGGGCTTGAGTCTCATAAATCCTGGGGCGCGGCGGTCGATACTTCAATTCAAGGCCCTGGCATCGCTGCGCAAGCTCCCTCGTATGCCTATCAACTATGACAAGCCGTGCAGATGTCACAAACAAATGCGGCCGGCATTCTAGCACGGTGGTTTTATGGCGCCAGCGCTGGCGGGTGGCTGTAAACCGAGCGGCTGCGTTGATGGAATGCAGTCGGTTATTAGACGATTGTCGACAATACCTAATTATCCTTTGACTATACGGCCTGTATTCGTTAGTTTTTGCGGCATTGGTTATCAAGGTGTCGACAATATGCTGGATCAACTCGATCCGCCGGTCATTGCACAGGACGATTCGGAAACCCTTTCCGAGAATGTCTTCCGACGCATTCAGGCGGCCATCGTCAAAGGCGAAATCGCTCCGGGCAGCAAGATCTCCGAGCCGGAACTGGCGCGCACCTACGGCATCAGTCGCGGCCCGTTGCGTGAGGCGATCCACCGCCTGGAAGGCCAGCGCCTGTTGGTGCGCATACCGCACGTCGGCGCACGGGTGGTGTCGCTCAACCACGCCGAGCTGCTGGAGCTCTACGAAATCCGCGAGTCCCTCGAAGGCATGGCCTGCCGCCTGGCAGCCGAACGCATGACCCTTGAAGAAATCGACGAACTGCGCCGGGTCCTCGAAACCCACGAGCGCGATGCGGCGTTCCAGGCCGGCGTCGGTTACTACCAGCAGGAAGGCGATTTCGACTTCCATTACCGAATCATCCAGGGCAGCGGCAACCGCACCCTGACGCAAATGCTTTGCGGCGAGCTCTATCAACTGGTGCGCATGTATCGCATCCAGTTTTCCACCACGCCCAATCGGCCACGCCAGGCCTTTGCCGAGCACCACCGGATTCTCGACGCCATTGCCGACCGTGACGGTGAGCTGGCCGAGTTGTTGATGCGCCGCCACATCGGCGCCTCCAAACGCAATATCGCCCGTCACTACCAGGACGGCGTTAACCCGACAGCCACAGAACGAGGTGAGTCATGAGTTCCAACAAGAGCACTCCAGGCCAGCGTTTCCGCGATGCGGTCGCCAGCGAACATCCGCTGCAAGTCGTTGGTGCGATCAACGCCAACCATGCACTGCTGGCCAAGCGCGCCGGATTCAAGGCTATCTATCTGTCCGGTGGCGGGGTGGCTGCCGGCTCCCTCGGCGTGCCGGACCTGGGCATAACCGGGCTCGATGACGTGCTGACCGATGTGCGTCGCATCACCGACGTCTGCGACCTGCCGCTGCTGGTGGACGTGGACACCGGTTTCGGTTCCTCGGCGTTCAACGTCGCGCGCACCGTCAAGTCGATGATCAAGTTCGGCGCGGCGGCGATTCACATCGAAGACCAGGTCGGCGCCAAGCGCTGCGGTCACCGCCCTAATAAAGAGATCGTGTCCCTGCAGGAAATGGTCGATCGCATCAAGGCCGCGGTCGATGCCCGTACCGACGACAGCTTCGTGATCATGGCCCGCACCGACGCCCTGGCGGTGGAAGGACTGGAATCGGCCCTGGAGCGCGCTGAAGCGTGCATCGAAGCCGGTGCCGATATGATCTTCCCGGAAGCCATCACTGAACTGGAGATGTACAAGCTGTTCGCCAGCCGCGTGAAAGCGCCGATCCTGGCCAACATCACCGAGTTCGGCGCGACGCCGCTGTACACCACCGAACAGCTCGCAGGCGCCGATGTGTCGCTGGTGCTGTACCCGCTGTCGGCCTTCCGCGCGATGAACAAGGCCGCGGAAAACGTCTACACCGCGATCCGCCGCGACGGCACGCAACAGAACGTGATCGACACCATGCAGACGCGCATGGAGCTTTACGATCGCATCGATTACCACACCTTCGAGCAGAAGCTCGATGCGTTGTTCGCCGCCAAGAAGTAACTACCCCCTGTAGGAGCGAGCTTGCTCGCGATGGACGTTAACGATAACGCGTGGCCCCAGATACACCAGGGTGCACGATCCACCATCGCGAGCAAGCTCGCTCCTACAAGGTCGGAGTGAATCCCGATCCGGGTATTTGCCGATTCCCTGACAAATTCAAGAAAACTGGAGACAGCAATGGCCGAAGCAAAAGTACTCAGTGGCGCCGGGCTCCGTGGCCAGGTTGCCGGGCAAACCGCACTGTCCACCGTGGGCCAGTCGGGCGCAGGCCTGACCTATCGTGGCTACGACGTTCGCGAACTGGCGGCTGACGCCCAATTCGAAGAAGTGGCCTACCTGCTGCTTTACGGCGAGCTGCCGACCCAAGCGCAACTCGCCGCCTACATCAGCAAACTGGGCAAGCTGCGCGACCTGCCGCAAGCCTTGAAAGAAGTGCTGGAACGCATCCCCGCCGACGCCCACCCGATGGACGTAATGCGCACCGGTTGCTCGTTCCTGGGCAACATCGAACCGGAGAACGACTTCTCCGAGCAACACGACAAGACCGACCGCCTGCTGGCCGCGTTCCCGGCGATCATGTGCTACTGGTATCGCTTCAGCCACGACGGCAAGCGCATCGACTGCGTAAGCGACGAACAAACCATCGGCGGTCACTTCCTGCACCTGCTGCACGACAAGAAGCCGAGCGAGTTGCACGTCAAGGTGATGAACGTTTCGCTGATCCTCTATGCGGAACACGAATTCAACGCCTCGACCTTCGCCGCGCGGGTTTGCGCCTCGACGCTGTCTGATCTGTTTTCCTGCGTCACGGCGGCCATCGGTACTTTGCGCGGTCCGCTGCACGGCGGCGCCAACGAAGCGGCGATGGAAATGATCGAACGTTTCAGTTCGCCGGAGGACGCGATCAAGGGCACCCTCGGCATGCTCGAGCGCAAGGACAAGATCATGGGCTTCGGTCACGCGATCTATAAGGACAACGATCCGCGCAACGAGGTGATCAAGGCCTGGTCGAAAAAACTCGCTGACGAAGTGGGCGACACGGTGCTGTTCCCGGTTTCCGAAGCCATCGACAAGACCATGTGGGAGCAGAAGAAACTGTTCCCGAACGCCGACTTCTACCATGCGTCGACGTATCACTTCATGGGCATTCCAACCAAGTTGTTCACCCCGATATTCGTTTGCTCGCGCCTGACCGGCTGGGCGGCGCATGTGTTTGAGCAACGTGCCAACAACCGCATCATCCGCCCTAGCGCCGAGTACACCGGCGTCGAACAGCGCAAGTTCGTGCCAATCGAACAACGCTGACCGGTGGGCACCGGCTCTGGTTGCTGAATGAACCGGAAACCCCTGTAGGAGCTGGCTTGTCGGCTCGCCGCATCGCAGCGAAGAGGTCGTCACATCCGACATTCATGTCGCCTGACACGCCGCCTTCGCTGGCAAGCCAGCTCCTACAGGAGGCGGGTTTCAATTCAAATCCTGTGCCACGCCCCACCCTTTGTAACCACCGTGACCGAGTCCCTGACGATGAACACTGAATTCCGCAAACCGCTGCCCGGCAGCCATCTGGATTACTTTGACGTCCGTGCGGCTGTCGAGGCCATCCAGCCCGGCGCCTATGACACTCTGCCGTACACCTCCCGCGTGCTGGCGGAAAACCTGGTGCGTCGCTGTGACCCGGCCACGCTCACCGAATCGCTGAAGCAATTCATCGAGCGCAAACGCGACCTCGATTTCCCCTGGTTCCCGGCTCGCGTGGTGTGCCACGACATTCTCGGCCAGACCGCCCTGGTGGACCTCGCCGGCCTGCGTGACGCCATCGCCCTGCAAGGCGGTGACCCGGCGCAAGTCAACCCGGTGGTGCCGACGCAATTGATCGTCGACCACTCCCTGGCCGTCGAACGTGGTGGCTTCGACCCGGAAGCGTTCGAGAAAAACCGCGCCATCGAAGACCGTCGCAACGAAGACCGCTTCCACTTCATCAACTGGACCAAAAAAGCCTTCAAGAACGTCGATGTGATTCCGCCGGGCAACGGCATCATGCACCAGATCAACCTGGAGAAAATGTCTCCGGTGATCCAGGTGCGTGATGGCGTGGCATTCCCGGATACCTGCGTCGGCACCGACAGCCACACCCCGCATGTCGATGCGCTGGGCGTGATCGCCATCGGCGTCGGTGGCCTGGAAGCCGAGAGCGTGATGCTCGGCCGCGCGTCGTGGATGCGTCTGCCGGAAAGCGTTGGCGTCGAACTGACCGGCAAGCTGCAGCCGGGCATTACCGCCACCGACATGGTGCTGGCGCTGACCGAGTTCCTGCGCCAGCAAAAAGTCGTCGGCGCGTGGCTGGAGTTCTTTGGCGAAGGCGCCTCGGCGCTGACCCTCGGCGACCGCGCGACCATTTCCAACATGGCCCCGGAATACGGTGCCACCGCGGCGATGTTCTACATCGACCAGCAAACCATCGACTACCTCAAGCTCACCGGTCGCGAAGACGAACAGGTACAGCTGGTCGAGAACTACGCCAAGATTACCGGCCTGTGGGCCGACAGCCTGAAGGGCGCGCAATACGAGCGCGGGTTGACCTTTGACCTGTCCTCGGTGGTGCGCAACATGGCCGGCCCGAGCAACCCGCATGCTCGCGTCGCGACCTCGGATCTCGCCGCCCAGGGGATCTCCGGCCAGTGGACCGAAGTGCCCGGCCAGATGCCGGACGGTGCGGTGATCATCGCCGCCATCACCAGTTGCACCAACACCAGCAACCCGCGCAACGTGATTGCCGCCGGCCTGTTGGCGCGCAATGCCAACAAGCTCGGCCTCACCCGCAAGCCGTGGGTCAAATCGTCCCTGGCGCCGGGTTCGAAAACCGTTGCGCTGTACCTCGACGAGGCCGGCCTGACCAGCGAGCTGGAGCAACTCGGTTTCGGCATCGTCGCCTTCGCCTGCACCACGTGCAACGGCATGTCCGGCGCCCTGGACCCGGTGATCCAGCAAGAGATCATCGACCGCGACCTGTACGCCACCGCTGTGCTGTCCGGCAACCGCAACTTCGACGGCCGGATCCACCCGTACGCCAAGAACGCCTTCCTTGCTTCGCCGCCACTGGTGGTCGCTTACGCCATCGCCGGCACCATCCGTTTCGACATCGAAAAAGATGTGCTGGGCGTGGTGGATGGCAAGGAAATCCGCCTGAAAGACATCTGGCCGAGCGACGAAGAAATCGACTCGGTGGTCAAGGCCTCGGTCAAGCCGGAGCAGTTCCGCCAGGTCTACATCCCGATGTTCGCCATCCACGAAGACACCGGTCCGAAAGTGACCCCGCTGTACGACTGGCGCGAGATGAGCACCTACATCCGCCGTCCGCCGTACTGGGAAGGCGCACTGGCCGGCGCGCGTCCGCTCAAGGGCATGCGTCCGCTGGCGGTGCTGCCGGACAACATCACCACCGATCACCTGTCGCCTTCCAACGCGATCATGCTCGACAGCGCCGCCGGCGAATACCTGGCGAAAATGGGCCTGCCGGAGGAAGACTTCAACTCCTACGCGACTCATAGGGGCGACCATTTGACCGCGCAACGCGCCACCTTCGCCAACCCGAAACTGTTCAACGAAATGGTCCGGGAAAACGGCAAGGTCAAGCAGGGTTCGTTGGCCCGCGTCGAGCCGGAAGGCCAAGTGATGCGCATGTGGGAAGCCATCGAAACCTACATGGAACGCAAGCAGCCGCTGATCATCATCGCCGGCGCCGACTACGGTCAGGGTTCGTCCCGGGACTGGGCGGCGAAGGGCGTGCGCCTGGCGGGTGTGGAAGCGATTGCGGCCGAAGCTTCGAACGCATCCACCGCACCAACCTGGTGGGCATGGGCGTGTTGCCGCTGGAGTTCAAGCCGGGCACCGACCGCCACACGCTGAACATCGACGGTAGCGAAACCTACGACGTGATCGGCGAACGCACACCGCGTGCCGAGCTGACGCTGGTGATCAACCGCAAGAATGGCGAACGCGTCGAAGTGCCGGTGACCTGCCGTCTCGACACCGCCGAAGAAGTGTCGATCTACGAGGCCGGCGGCGTGTTGCAACGCTTCGCCCAGGACTTCCTCGAAGAATCGGCGGTAGCCGTTTAAATCGCGACATGCAAACACGGGACTTCAAGTCCCGTGTCTGTTTTAGCAAGGAGTAAAGAGCACCATGGCTCAGGCAACTCATTTCGCACCGCAGATCAAAATTCCCGCCACCTACATGCGTGGCGGCACCAGCAAAGGCGTGTTCTTCAGCCTGAAAGACCTGCCCGAAGCGGCACAGATTCCCGGCCCGGCGCGCGATGCGTTGTTGTTGCGGGTGATCGGCAGCCCCGACCCGTACGACAAGCAAATCGACGGCATGGGCGGCGCGACTTCCAGCACCAGCAAAACCGTGATCCTGTCGAAAAGCATCAAGGCCGATCACGACGTCGATTACCTGTTCGGCCAGGTCTCCATCGACAAGCCGTTCGTCGACTGGAGCGGCAACTGCGGCAACCTGTCGGCGGCGGTCGGTTCGTTTGCCATCAGCAACGGCCTGGTGGATTCCAGCCGCATCCCGCACAACGGCGTGGCCGTGGTTCGTGTGTGGCAGGCCAACATCGGCAAGACCATCATCGCCCATGTGCCGATCACCAACGGTGAAGTGCAGGAAACCGGTGATTTCGAACTCGACGGCGTGACCTTCCCGGCCGCCGAAGTGCAAGTCGAATTCATGGACCCGGCGGCGGAAGAAGAGGGCGGCGGCGGTTCGATGTTCCCCACCGGCAACCTGGTGGATGACCTGGAAGTGCCCGGGGTCGGGACCTTCAAGGCGACCATGATCAATGCCGGCATCCCGACCATCTTCGTCAATGCCGAAGACATCGGCTACACCGGCACCGAGTTGCAAGGCGCGATCAACGGCGACCCGAAAGCCCTGCTGATGTTCGAGACCATTCGGGCTCACGGCGCGTTGCGCATGGGCTTGATCAAGGATCTGGACGAAGCGGCCAAGCGTCAGCACACGCCCAAGGTCGCCTTTGTGGCCAAACCGGCCGACTACGTGGCGTCCAGCGGCAAGGCGATTGCGGCGGGCGATGTCGACCTGCTGGTGCGCGCACTGTCCATGGGCAAGCTGCACCACGCGATGATGGGCACGGCGGCCGTGGCGATCGGTACGGCTGCAGCGATCTCCGGCACCCTGGTGAACCTCGCCGCGGGCGGTATCGAACGCAACGCTGTGCGCTTCGGCCATCCGTCCGGCACCCTGCGGGTGGGCGCGGAGGCCAGCCTGGTAAACGGTGAATGGACCGTGAACAAGGCCATCATGAGCCGCAGCGCGCGGGTATTGATGGAAGGCTACGTCCGCGTGCCGGGTGATTCCTTCTAACCGACACAACCCCCCCTGTAGGAGCTGGCTTGCAGCGAAGGTCGTTAACGAAAACGCGTGGTTCCTGATAAAACGCGGCGCTTTCGAATTCTTCGCTGGCAAGCCAGCTCCTACAGGGGATTGCATTTCACAATAAGAAAGTAGCGACCGGCTGAGATTGAAACCTGAACCGAGGTCCCATCAACGAACCACTTCAAGAGTGAATCGAACATGAGCGCCAACGTCGACCTGAACAACCGCCCCGACTACGACAGGGTTCTGCAGGACATCGCCGATTACGTCCTGACCTTCAACATCGAATCCAGAGAAGCCCTGGACACCGCCCGCAACTGCCTGATGGACACCCTCGGCTGCGGCCTGCTGGCCCTGCGCTTCCCCGAATGCACCAAACACCTGGGCCCTATCGTCGAAGGCACAGTCGTGCCTTTCGGCGCCCGCGTGCCGGGCACCAGCTACCGTCTCGATCCAGTCAAGGCGGCCTGGGACATCGGTTGCATCGTCCGCTGGCTCGACTACAACGACACCTGGCTCGCCGCCGAATGGGGCCATCCGTCCGATAACCTGGGTGGCATTCTCGCGGTGGCGGACCACCTGTCGCAAAAGCGCGTGGCCAATGGCGACGCACCGCTGACCGTTCGCGCGGTGCTTGAAGCCATGATCATGGCCCATGAGATCCAGGGCATCATCGCGCTGGAAAACTCCTTCAATCGCGTAGGACTGGATCACGTCATCCTGGTGAAAGTCGCCTCGACCGCCGTCACCGCCAAACTCATGGGGGCCAATCGCGAGCAGTTGCTGGCGGCGTTGTCCCACGCTTTTGCCGATGGCCAGGCGTTGCGTACTTATCGGCATGCACCGAATGCCGGGTCGCGAAAATCCTGGGCGGCGGGCGATGCATCCAGCCGTGGCGTGCGCCTGGCGGACATCGCGATGCGCGGTGAAATGGGGATCCCAGGCGTGTTGACCGCCAGGCAGTGGGGCTTTTACGACGTATTGTTCAGCCACACCAACAACGATCTGGCGCTCAAGCCAGAAGACCAGCGGATTTTCAGTTTCTCCCGGTCATTCGGCAGCTACGTGATGGAAAACGTGCTGTTTAAAATCAGCTTCCCCGCCGAATTCCACGCGCAAACCGCCTGCGAAGCGGCGGTGACCCTGCATCCGCAAGTCAGGAATCGCCTGCACGAAATCGACAGGATCGTCATCACCACCCACGAATCGGCGATCCGCATCATCTCCAAGGTCGGCCCGCTGGCCAATGCCGCCGACCGTGATCACTGCATCCAGTACATGACAGCCGTGCCGTTGGCGTTCGGCAATCTGGTGGCCGAGCAATACGAAGACGACTTCCATGCCGCCCATCCGATCATCGACGTGTTGCGCGAAAAAATGGTCATCGTCGAAGATCCACGCTACACCCGCGAATACCTGGAAGCCGATAAACGCTCCATCGCCAATGCGGTGCAGGTGTTTTTCAAGGACGGTTCGAGCACCGAAAACGTGGTGGTCGAGTACCCGATCGGCCATCGTCGGCGCCGTGCCGACGGCATCCCGCTGCTCGAGGACAAGTTCAAGGCGAACCTGGCGACGCGGTTTACGGTGCAGCGCAGCGCCGAGATCTTTGCACTATGCAAGGACCAGGCGAAGCTGGAGGCCACACCGGTGAACCGGTTCGTCGATTTATTCGTGATCTGACGCCATCCCCGTAGGAGCCTGGCTCCTACGGCTATGGCGGCCGGGCAGGCGCTAAAAAATTACTTGAACCGCCGCTCAACCCCTTTTTCCACCAGAATCTTCGCCGAAATTTCCTCGACGGAGAAATGCGTGGAGTTGATGTGCGGGATGTTCTCGCGGCGGAACAGGTTCTCCACCTCGCGCACTTCGAACTCGCACTGGGCATAGCTCGAATAGCGGCTGTTGGGCTTGCGCTCGTGGCGGATCGCGGTGAGGCGGTCCGGGTCGATGGTCAGGCCGAACAGCTTGTGCTGGTGGGTGCGCAGGGCCGTCGGCAGTTGCAGGCGCTCCATGTCGTCTTCGGTCAGCGGGTAGTTGGCCGCGCGGATGCCGAATTGCATGGCCATGTACAGGCAGGTCGGGGTTTTGCCGCAACGGGACACGCCCACCAGGATCAGGTCGGCCTTGTCGTAATAGTGGGTACGGGCGCCATCGTCGTTGTCCAGGGCAAAGTTCACCGCCTCGATCCGCTCCATGTAATTGGAATTGCTGCCGATGGAGTGGGACTTGCCGACGGTGTAGGAAGAATGCTCGGTCAATTCCTGTTCAAGAGGCGCCAGAAAGGTCGAGAAAATGTCGATCATGAAACCATTGGACGTTGCGAGGATCTCACGGATGTCCTGATTGACGATGGTGTCGAAGATGATCGGCCGGAAGCCGTCGTTTTCGGCGGCTTTGTTGATTTGTTGTACCATGGCCCGCGCTTTATCCGCGTTGTCGATGTACGGTCGCGTGAATTTGCTGAAGGTAATGTTTTCGAACTGCGCCAGAAGGCTTTGGCCGAGGGTTTCCGCTGTGATGCCGGTACCGTCGGAAATAAAGAAGGCAGATCGTTTCATTTGCACCTTGGGCCTTAAGCTAATGTTCATTCTTGGATATGATAGGCGCGATTTGCCGGCCGCCAGTGGCCCGCATTCTCACTTATTTTCCAGGTCCAGGCCATACAGCTGGCAAACGCTCCCTGGAGCAGCCGGCTTCTGAGCTTATCCAACACAGTTAGTGGAGAGATCACCTTGGTAGAGTACGTAGTTTCCCTCGATAAGCTCGGCGTCCATGATGTGGAGCACGTAGGGGGCAAGAACGCATCCCTGGGCGAGATGATCAGTAACCTGGCCGGTGCCGGTGTATCGGTGCCCGGTGGCTTCGCCACGACAGCTCAGGCTTATCGTGATTTTCTTGAGCTGAGCGGCCTGAACGATCAGATCCATGCCGCGCTCGATGCGCTGGACGTCGAAGATGTGAACGCCCTGGCCAAGACCGGTGCGCAGATCCGCCAATGGATCATGGAAGCCGAATTCCCCGAGAAGCTCAACGCCGAAATCCGCACCGCGTTCGCCACGCTGTCGGCCGGCAACCCTGACATGGCCGTGGCCGTGCGCTCTTCGGCTACCGCTGAAGACCTGCCGGACGCTTCCTTCGCCGGTCAGCAGGAAACCTTCCTGAACATCCGTGGCGTCGAAAACGTCATTCGCGCCGCCAAGGAGGTGTTTGCCTCTTTGTTCAACGACCGCGCCATTTCCTACCGCGTCCACCAGGGCTTCGACCACAAGCTGGTAGCCCTGTCGGCCGGCGTGCAGCGCATGGTCCGCTCCGAAACCGGCACCGCCGGGGTGATGTTCACCCTCGATACCGAATCGGGCTTTCGTGACGTGGTGTTCATCACCGGCGCCTACGGCCTGGGTGAAACCGTCGTACAAGGCGCGGTGAACCCGGATGAGTTCTATGTCCACAAAGGCACGCTGGCTGCCGGTCGTCCGGCCATCCTGCGTCGCAACCTGGGCAGCAAGGCCATCAAGATGATCTACGGCGAAGTCGCCACGGCCGGTAAATCGGTCAAGACCATCGACGTCGACAAGGCCGATCGCGCCCGTTTCTGCCTGAGCGATGCCGAAGTCAGCGAACTGGCCAAGCAAGCGATGATCATCGAGAAGCACTACAAGTGCCCGATGGACATCGAATGGGCCAAAGACGGCGACGACGGCAAGCTCTACATCGTTCAGGCCCGTCCTGAAACCGTGAAGAGCCGTACCTCGGCCAACGTCATGGAACGCTACCTGTTGAAAGAAACCGGCACCGTGCTGGTGGAAGGTCGCGCCATCGGCCAGCGCATCGGCGCCGGCAAGGTCCGCATCATCAAGGACGTGTCCGAGATGGACAAGGTCCAGCCAGGCGACGTGCTGGTCTCCGACATGACCGACCCGGACTGGGAACCGGTCATGAAGCGCGCCAGCGCCATCGTCACCAACCGTGGCGGCCGTACCTGCCACGCAGCGATCATCGCTCGCGAGCTGGGCATCCCGGCCGTGGTCGGTTGCGGCAACGCCACCCAGCTGTTGCAAGACGGCCAGGGCGTGACCGTTTCCTGCGCTGAAGGCGACACCGGTTACATCTTCGAAGGCGAACTGGGCTTCGACATCAAGAAAAACTCCGTGGATGCCATGCCGGATCTGCCGTTCAAGATCATGATGAACGTCGGCAACCCGGACCGCGCCTTCGACTTCGCGCAACTGCCGAACGCCGGTGTGGGCCTGGCCCGCCTGGAATTCATCATCAACCGCATGATCGGCGTGCACCCTAAAGCGCTGTTGAACTACGACGGCCTGCCGCAGGACATCAAGGACAGCGTCGACAAGCGCATCGCCGGTTACGACGACCCGGTTGGCTTCTATGTCGACAAACTGGTTGAAGGCATCAGCACCCTGGCCGCCGCGTTCACCCCGAAAAAGGTCATCGTGCGCCTGTCGGACTTCAAGTCCAACGAATACGCCAACCTGATCGGCGGCAAGCTCTACGAACCGGAAGAAGAAAACCCGATGCTGGGCTTCCGCGGTGCTTCGCGTTACATCAGCGAAGCGTTCCGTGACTGCTTCGAACTCGAGTGTCGCGCGCTCAAGCGCGTGCGCAACGAGATGGGCCTGACCAACGTTGAAATCATGGTGCCGTTCGTCCGTACACTGGGCGAAGCCAGCCAAGTGATCGATCTGTTGGCCGAAAATGGCCTGGCTCGCGGCGAGAATGGTCTGCGCATCATCATGATGTGCGAACTGCCGTCCAACGCGATCCTGGCGGAAGAATTCCTCGAGTTCTTCGACGGTTTCTCCATCGGCTCCAACGACCTGACCCAGCTGACCCTGGGCCTGGACCGTGACTCCGGGATCATCGCGCACCTGTTCGACGAGCGTAATCCGGCGGTCAAGAAGCTGCTGGCCAACGCGATTCAGGCCTGTAACAAGGCTGGCAAGTACATCGGCATCTGCGGTCAGGGCCCTTCGGACCACCCTGACCTGGCCAAATGGCTGATGGAACAGGGCATTGAAAGCGTTTCGTTGAACCCCGATTCCGTGCTGGAAACCTGGTTCTTCCTGGCTGAAGGTCAAGCTCAGGCTTGATGATGATGTTGTTGTAGGAGCAAGCTTGCTCGCGATGGACGCTAACGATAACGCGCCTCTGCTGGATAGACGCGTCGTCCTGAAGCCCATCGCGAGCAAGCTCGCTCCTACAGAATGAAGCCCCGGTTTGTCGGCCGGGGCTTTAAGATTTCAAGTAGGGCGGGCTCCTCTGGAAGCCGCCCTTTTTTGTGCAAGAGCATTATGCAAAGCAGCAGCCACCTATTTCCTGTCGCCCTGATCAGCGCCGAACGACGCGGTGATCTGAGCGAAGACGTCTATCGTTTGAAACCTGGCAACAGCCCCGACGGCACCGTCGAACTGGCTGTGACACGTCTCGGCATGGCCGACGAGCCCGCCGTGCGTGGCGTGCCGGTGATTCTGTTGCACGGCAGCTTTTCCAATCGACGGTTCTGGTTTTCCCCAAAGGGCTTGGGTCTGGGCGCCTATCTGGCGCGCCAGGGCTTCGATGTGTGGATCGCGGAAATGCGCGGCCATGGCTTGTCCCAGCGCAACCAGAACTATCGTAATAACCGCGTTGCCGACTACGCTCGATACGATCTGCCTGCCATTGGCGCCTTTGTGCGCGAGCAAAGCGACCAGGTCCCGCACTGGATCGGTCACTCCCTCGGCGGCATCACACTGGCCGCGGCATTGGGCGGCGAGTACATCGGCGAATCAGTCGTGGCTTCTGCGGCATTTTTCGGTACACAGGTCAGCCGAACCTACTGGCCATTGAAATTTCCGCCGGTGGAGTGGAGCGGGCGCTTTATTCTCAAGCGTTTCGCCCAGCTGTCCGGCTCGCGGCTCAAGCGCGGCCCGGAAGACGAACCGATCGGCCTGGCCCTGGAAAGCATGCGCTGGTATGGCCTGTTCGGCCGTTTTGGCGATGCCGACAAGGATTGGTGGGCCGGACTGGCCGACGTCCAGTTGCCAGTGCTGGCCGTGAGTGCCACGGGTGACCATCAGGATCCCGCCTGGGCCTGCCGTAAGCTGTTCGATCAGCTGGGGTCCGAGCTCAAACAATTCATCACCCTGGGTCGCGAACAGGGCTTTGGCGATAATTTCGGTCACGTGGAAATGCTCGTCAGCAAAGCGGCCCAGACCGAAGTCTGGCCATTGGTGGCACGCTGGCTGGCGGATCAGCGCACACCTTTGCTGGGCGAAAAATCGGATTTTGCCACTGCGATCCAGGCCTGATGCTCTAACAAGGGCATTTCGCTCTCATCGGCTTGCGGCTAAGATATGACGCGTTGAGTTGTTTCGGTCATTTTCGATTGATCTGCCCTCAGTGATGTTCATGCTTGCCTTCCTCTTTACAGGAGTTTCTCGATGAAACATTACCTCACGCCTGACCTGTGCGACGCCTATCCGGAGCTGGTGCAGGTGCTGGAACCGATGTTCAGCAACTTCGGCGGCCATGACTCCTTCGGCGGCGAAATCGTGACCATCAAGTGCTTCGAAGACAACTCGCTGGTCAAGGAGCAGGTCGAGCTCAAGGGTGACGGCAAGGTATTGGTAGTCGATGGCGGCGGCTCCCTGCGCCGCGCACTGTTGGGCGACTTGCTGGCCGAGAAAGCCGCGAAAAACGGCTGGGAAGGGCTGCTGATCTACGGTTGCATCCGCGACGTCGATGTCATCGCGCAAACCGAATTGGGGGTTCAGGCCTTGGCCAGTCACCCGATGAAGACCGACAAGCGCGGTATCGGCGATCTCAACGTGGCCGTGACCTTTGCGGGCGTGACGTTCCATCCGGGCCATTACATTTATGCGGACAACAACGGCGTGATCATCTCGCCAAGCCCGCTTGAAATGCCCGAATAAGCTGGCGTACCCACAAAGGAGTGAGGATGTTCGAGGAAGAAAACGCGCAATGGGGGCTGGTACATGCCCTGGTGCTGGACGGTAAAGGCGGTGCGCGTTCGATAGCCCGGACTGAACTCGATGACTTGCAGCTGCGGGCTCATGAAAGCCTGTGGCTGCACTGGGATCGCAGCCACCCGCAAACCCGGACCTGGCTGCGTAAATCCAGCGGCCTGAGCGAATTCAGCTGTGACCTGCTGCTCGAAGAGAACACCCGGCCGCGTCTTTTGCCGCTGCCGGACTTCGAACTGCTGCTGTTTTTGCGTGGGGTCAACCTCAATCCCGGGGCCGAGCCGGAAGACATGGTGTCGGTGCGGATCTTCGCCTCGGCCCAGCGGATCATTTCCCTGCGCTTGCGTCCATTGCGTGCCACCGACGAACTGCTGGTCCAGCTCGCCGAAGGCAAAGGGCCGAAAACCGCCTCCGAACTCATCCTTTATATGGCTCAGTACCTCACCAACAAGGTGCAGGATCTGGTCAGCTGCCTCTCGGAAGTGGTCGATGAGGAAGAAGAAAAGCTGGACGCCGACGAACGGTATACCCCCGAGCATGGAGCCATTTTGCAGATCCGTCGCAGGGCCGCAGCGCTGAAGCGCTTTCTCGCTCCGCAACGGGATATTTTCGGTCAGCTGACGCGGATAAAACTGCCCTGGTTCGTCGAGGACGATGGTGATTACTGGAACGAATTGAACAACAGCCTGACCCGCTATCTCGAGGAGCTGGAATTGACCCGGGAGCGGGTGGGGCTGGTCCTCGAGGCCGAAGATAGACGTTTGAGCGTGCGCATGAACCGCACGATGTACCGCTTCGGGATCATCACCGGGATCTTTTTGCCGATGAGTTTTCTGACTGGTCTGCTGGGGATCAACGTCGGCGGAATTCCCTTCTCCGAAAGCCCCTATGGCTTCCTCGTCGCCTGTGCGCTGATGCTCTCGGTGGCACTGGGGCAGTGGTGGTTATTCCGACGTTTGCGCTGGGTCTGACGGTGCGCCATGTGACCCGGGCAAATTTGATCGCGTCTTTTCACAGACATCACGAGAGGTGCGTATGCACGATCCGTTCGAACAGTCTTTGCGTGACATGCTCAAGGCGTCACCGTCTACCCGGGACGACGATGCGTGCCTTGGCCGTGTACTGAAAACCGCCAACCGCCAGGTCGGTGCCGGTGATCTGTTCGGCCTGCTGGGCCGCTGGCTGCCCGCGCTGATGATCGCCCTGAATAACGGATCGGCCCATGTCTCGCCGGTCTCCCGTCACCGTAAACCTACCGCTCGCACTGCAGATAAGGCTGATTGAATATGGAACTTGATCTCTGGACTCAGAGCCTCGTCACTGCAATGACTGCGTTATGGACCAAGGTTGCGAATTTCATCCCGAACCTGTTCGGTGCACTGGTTGTTTTGCTATTGGGTTTCGTCGTTGCGAAACTTTTGGACACTTTGTTGTCCAAGTTGCTCGCCAAGCTGGGACTCGATCGTCTGATGGGCGGCACCGGCCTGACCAAATTGCTGTCCAGGGCCGGTCTGCAAGTGCCGATCTCGACCCTGATCGGGAAGATCGTCTACTGGTTCGTTCTGCTGATTTTTCTGGTTTCTGCGGCAGAGTCACTTGGACTTGAGCGAGTTTCAGCTACGCTGGATATGCTTGCGCTATATTTGCCAAAGGTATTCGGTGCGGCGCTGGTGCTGCTTGTGGGTGTGTTGCTGGCGCAATTGGCCAATGGGCTGGTGCGTGGAGCGGCAGAGGGTGTAGGACTGGATTACGCTGCCGGCCTGGGGCGAATTGCCCAAGGCCTGGTGATTATCATCAGTATTTCGGTCGCGATCAGCCAGTTGGAGGTCAAGACTGACCTGCTCAACCATGTGATTGTGATCGTTTTGATTACCGTTGGTCTGGCGGTTGCGCTGGCCATGGGACTGGGAAGCCGGGAAATTGCCGGGCAGATTCTTGCGGGAATCTATGTGCGTGAGTTGTATCAGGTTGGGCAACAAGTGAGCGTTGGCGAGGTCGAAGGTCAGATCGAAGAGATCGGCACGGTTAAAACCACATTGCTGACCGATGAGGGTGAGCTAGTCTCTCTCTCCAATCGGATCCTCCTGGAGCAGCATGTGAGTAGCCGCTAACCCGGCAAACCCTGCTAATGTATGCCGCCGCTGAAAGCCCGCAAGGGCCGCGGCGGACATTGACCTGACTGTCGGCCCTGACTTGTTTTGAATAAAGCTCAATCGCTCTCCACGCGCTACGACCCCCGCGAGCTCTCTGATGAGGAGTTGGTCGCGCGCTCGCACACCGAGCTGTTTCACGTAACGCGCGCCTATGAAGAACTGATGCGGCGTTACCAGAGAACATTATTTAACGTCTGTGCACGGTATCTTGGGAACGATCGCGACGCAGACGATGTCTGTCAGGAAGTGATGTTGAAGGTGTTGTATGGGTTGAAGAACTTCGAGGGCAAATCGAAGTTCAAGACATGGCTATATAGCATCACGTACAACGAATGCATCACGCAGTATCGGAAAGAACGGCGAAAGCGTCGCTTGATGGACGCTTTGAGTCTGGACCCCCTCGAGGAAGCGTCTGAAGAGAAGGCGCCGAAACCCGAGGAAAAGGGTGGACTTGATCGCTGGTTAGTGTATGTGAATCCGATCGACCGAGAAATTCTGGTGCTACGATTTGTCGCAGAGCTGGAATTTCAGGAGATCGCAGACATCATGCACATGGGTTTGAGTGCGACAAAAATGCGTTACAAACGTGCTCTAGACAAATTGCGTGAGAAATTTGCAGGCGTTGCTGAAACTTAGTTCAGCGCAAATATCTCTTACGTGTAGGCAAGTTCTGATAGACTTGCCGCCGAGTTGTCCCCCGGTTTGCGGGACTGCTTCACAATCACCAGATGGGGATTTAACGGATGAAACTGAAAAACACCTTGGGCTTGGCCATTGGTTCTTTGATTGCCGCCACTTCGTTCGGCGCTCTGGCACAAGGCCAAGGCGCAGTTGAAATCGAAGGCTTCGCAAAGAAAGAACAATTCGACAGCGCTCGTAACTTCAAGAACAACGGCAACCTGTTCGGCGGTTCCGTAGGTTACTTCCTGACCGACGACGTTGAACTGCGTCTGGCTTACGACGAAGTGCACAACGTTCGTTCTGACTCCGGCCAGAACATCAAGGGCGCCAACACCGCTCTGGACGCTCTGTACCACTTCAACAACCCAGGCGACATGGTCCGTCCGTACGTCTCGGCTGGCTTCTCCGATCAGAGCATTGATCAGAACGGCTCGAACGGTCGCAACCGTTCCACCTTCGCCAACGTTGGCGGCGGTGCCAAGCTGTACTTCACCGAGAACTTCTACGCCCGTGCTGGCGTTGAAGCTCAATACAACATCGACCAGGGCGACACCGAGTGGGCTCCAAGCGTCGGTATCGGTGTGAACTTCGGTGGCGGCTCCAAGCCTGCTGCTGCTCCAGTTCCAGCTCCGGCTGAAGTCTGCTCCGACAGCGACAACGATGGCGTGTGCGACAACGTTGACAAGTGCCCGGATACCCCAGCCAACGTAACTGTTGACGCTGATGGCTGCCCGGCAGTTGCTGAAGTTGTTCGTGTTGAGCTGGACGTGAAGTTCGACTTCGACAAGTCGGTAGTCAAGCCTAACAGCTACGGCGACATCAAGAACCTCGCTGACTTCATGAAGCAGTACCCATCGACCAGCACCACTGTTGAAGGTCACACTGACTCCGTCGGTCCTGACGCTTACAACCAGAAACTGTCCGAGCGTCGTGCGAACGCCGTTAAGCAAGTTCTGACCAACCAGTACGGTGTTGAATCGTCCCGCGTTCAGTCTGTTGGCTACGGCGAATCCCGCCCAGTTGCCGACAACGCTACTGAAGCTGGCCGTGCTGTAAACCGTCGCGTAGAAGCGCAGGTTGAAGCTCAAGCTAAGTAATTAGCTCGCAGCTCTGAAAAGCCCGGCTTAGGCCGGGCTTTTCTTTGCCTGCGATTTGGGGTTTCAACCTTGGTTTGGCGGTTGGCGGTTTGGGGGGTTGGCGGCGATCTTTTGATCTCCCCAAGCCGCCACAGCGCCTACAAGGATGCACGCCGAACCGATGCAGGGGCTGCCGCTCTTTTCATCTCATCACACGCCGCCACAGCACCGATCACCAGGATCGCCGGGCTCTTCAACTCAAAGGCGCAGGCATCTCCCTCCATGGCCGTCAGATCGCTCCGACATTCCCGCTGATGCGGCAGTGACGCGTTTTCAATCATCGCCACCGGCATATCCGCCGCCATGCCGCCGGCCAGCAGCTGCTCGCGGATCTCGCTCAGCTTCGCTACGCCCATGTAGATCACCAGCGTCGTGCCGCCCTGGGCCAAGGCTTGCCAGTTCAGGCTGCTGCCATCCTGGGTATGGGCAGTGACCAGCGTCACGCCCCGCGCAACGCCGCGCAGCGTCAACGGAATATCGCACTGCGTCGCACCGGCAAGCCCGGCCGTGATGCCATTGACCAGCTCCGCCTCGACGCCACGTTCGCGTAACCACTGCGCCTCTTCACCGCCCCGGCCAAAAATGCACGGATCGCCACCCTTGAGCCGCACCACGCATTTACCCTGGCGGGCATACCGCAGCATCAGGCGATGGATGAACGCCTGGGGCGTGGAGCGACAGCCGCCGCGCTTGCCCACGGGAATGATCCGCGCCTGGGGACAATGTTCCAGCACCGCGGGATTGACCAGATCATCGATCAGCACCACATCCGCTTCTCGCAGTGCCCGTACCGCTTTCAGGGTCAGCAATTCCGGGTCGCCAGGACCCGCACCCACCAGCCAGACTTTTGCGCTCATAGTGTTTTTCCTCACGGGTTGACGGCGAACGGTTCGCCGGGGATCGTCACAGGCCAAATACCGCGCTGTCGTTGAGCCCGGGCATTGACCTCTCTCATTCACTAGTTGCTGATCCTGTGCGACGGCGCTGGAGGCGCGTATAGGTCGCGTGGAGTGTTTGCGGCCTGGATATTAGGGCTTGCACAGGGAAACGCCTCCAAAGCGGTCACAGGGTCTCAGAGTGCTGTTGAACATAGCCCGCAATGTGGGCGAACAGCTCCAAGGCAATTGCACAGGTTCAAGGCGCATGCTTCCAGGGTGCGAACCCCGGCTATGCCGTTGCCGATCATCACCAGTTTCAGCTTTTTCATCGGATTCTCCGGGGAGCTCCGACCTGCCCCGTCGGGGCTTTCAGGTCTTGCTCGACAAATTTTGCGCAAAAAAAAAAAGGCATCCCGCCAGTTGCCTGGCGAGGACGCCTTTGTCCTTTATCCCGTTCTCTCGGGCAGCGCAGCCTTCGTCGTTGAAGGTTGGGCTTTATGTCAGTTGAGAAAGGTAATGCAGTGGTTGTGCCAAGTGGCGAAATGCGCGGTATTAGCGGGCTTCGAGCGGGAATTCAGGACCAGCTTCAATGTTTGTGCACCGATTCGAGGCGGGTCGCTCGGTCGTGGGGCATATGAAGCCTGTGGCGAGGGGCGTGATGACATCAGGAACAGTGGAACACCAACACCAACAACACCAGATTCACCACCAACGACACCAGCGCCAAGGTCCGCCAGACCTTCAGCGGCTCGCGCTCCAGCAAGGGTCTGGGCCGCACGCTCAGGCTGCGCCGCTCGCCCTGTTCCAATAGCAGCAACCATTCTTCCGCCGTTTCAAAGCGCTGATCCGGATCCGCCGCAACGCCGCGGTCCAGGCTTTGTGCGATCCATTCCGGCAGGTCGGGTCGGTAGCGGCTGGCACTGACCGGCACGCCAAATCGCGGGCGCTGGAACGCTTCGATTTCGCCATAGGGATAGTGCCCGGTGAGCAGGAAATACAAGGTCACGCCCACGGCATACAGATCCTGTTGCGGTGTCGGTGCGCCCCCGCCAAAGGCTTCCGGCGCGATGTAACTGGGCGTTCCGGGCAGGGTCGAGGGCTGGTCTTCGGACAGGCCGGGGCAGTAGGCGAGGCCGAAGTCCAGCAGGCGCAACTCACCGTCGTCCCCCAGCAGCAGGTTCTCCGGTTTGATATCGCGATGGAAAATTTGCCGTCGGTGCAGCATGCCCACCGCCCGCAGCAGGCGTTCGGCCAGGTCCAGCCATTGGGCCAAGGGCAGCGGTCCGGCTTTTTCCTGCAGTTGCGCCAGAGTCGTCCCCGAGTATTCACGCATCACGTAGTACAAATGCTGACGCTGGCTGGCGGCGTGGACTTCAGGGAAGTGCCGTCCGGCGACGCGCTTGAGAAACCATTCCTCCGATAGCAACGCTTGTCCGGCCAGGTGGTCATCGCGCAACGCGCCGGGCAAGGTTTTCAATAGCCAGGGCTGTTGTTGCCCGTCGCGAACCCGATACAGCAGCGATTGCTGGCTCTGCCCGAGTATTCCTTCGACCTGCCAGCCCTCGAAGGCCTGGCCCGGTTTCAGCGCGGGCGGCAGCGGCCATTGCCGCAAATGAATCAAGGCGTCGCCGATGCTGGTTTCACCCAAGGCATCGACCCGCACCAGCAAGGCGCTGGCATTGTCCTGGCTGCCGGCCAGATGCGCCGCGCTGACCAGGGTCTGCGCGGCGCTTTGCAGATCGGGCTGATCGCGCAGGATCGCCGCAATCGCGGTATCGCCCAGCACGGCCCAGATCCCATCGCTGAGCAGCACGAAGCTCTCGTCGACGCGCAATTCACCCTCGAGAAAATCCAGCACCAGGTGCTGATCCAGCCCCAGCGCCCGTTTGAGTACATGCTGCATGCCCGGCTGGTCCCAGACATGATCCTCGCTCACCCGTTGCAACGCGTCGGCGTGCCAGCGATAGACCCGGCAATCGCCGACATGGGCCAGGGTGAAGCGCCTGCCGCGCACGACCAAAGCGCTGACCGTGGTGAGCAAGGGTTGCCCTCCACCGTTGGCCTGCAACCAGCGATTCTGTGCCAGCAACAAGCGATCCAGCGCCTGGGCGACACCCCAGGTTTCCGGGGTGGCGTAGTAGTCCAGCGCCAGGGCCTGCAAGGTCGAGCGGGCGGCCAGGCCGCCATCGGCGCACTGGCTGACGCCGTCGGCGATGGCGAACAGTAACCTTTGCTCGCCGCCAGCGCCGGGGTCGGAGTGACCAGGCGCAGGGCGTCCTGGTTCTCCTCGCGAGGGCCGATGGCGCTCGCTTCGGCGAAACTCAATTGCAGGCTCATTGCGCCCTCACACCCGTGCAGCGGTGACGGCCGCCGAACCCCAGGTGGTTCTCCAGCGACGTTTCACCCCGTGCAGGCCGAACCAGGCAAGGACCCCGAGGCTGGCGAACAACCACAGTGCCAGCTGATAGCTGCCGGTGCTTTGCTTGATCGCACCCATGCCGGCCGCCAGCGCGAAGCCACCGATACCGCCGGCCATGCCGATCAAGCCGGTCATCACGCCGATTTCCCGACGGAAGCGCTGCGGAACCAGCTGGAATACCGCGCCATTACCCGCACCCAGGCCGAGCATGGTGCAGACGAAAAGCGCCAAGGCGGCGTAGGAACTCGGCAGATTGAAGCCTACTGCCGCAATGCAGATCACGGCCACGGTGTACATCGCCAACAGTGTGCGAATCCCGCCGAAACGATCGGCCAGGGCACCGCCCAACGGACGCATCAGGCTGCCACCGAACACGCAGGCCGCAGTGTAATAACCGGCGGTCACCGGGCTCAGGCCGTACTGGTCGTTGAAGTAGCCAGGCAGGGCGCTGGCCAGGCCGATGAAGCCGCCGAAGGTCACGCTGTAGAAGAACATGAACCACCAGCTGTCGCGGTCGCCCAGGGCCTTGAAGTAGTCGGACACGGACTTGGCCTTCGGCCGTTCCGGGGCGTTCTTGGCCAGCCAGGCAAAGGTGATGATGGTCAGGATCAACGGAATCAGGGCGAAGCCGAACACGTTGCTCCAGCCAAACGAAGCGGCCAGCACCGGGGCGATCAGGGCGGCGAGGACGGTGCCCGAGTTGCCGGCGCGGCGATGCCCATGGCTTTGCCTTGATGCTGCGGCGGGTACCACTGCGAGGCCAGCGGCAGCGCCACGGCGAAGGAGGCGCCGGCCATGCCGAGGAACAGGCCCAGCAGCAGCGCTTGTTCATAACTGTGAATCCCGTGTTTCCAGGCGACGAACAGCGCGCAGATGACAATCACCTGGCCGATCAGGCCGGCGGTCTTGGGCGACAGGCGGTCAGCCAGCAGGCCCATCACAAAGCGCAGGATAGCCCCGGCCAGGATAGGCGTGGCGACCACCAGCCCGCGTTGTTGGGTGGTCAATTGCAAGTCGGCGGCGATCTGCACCGCCAGCGGGCCGAGCAGGTACCAGACCATGAAACTCAGGTCGAAATAGAGGAAGGCCGCGAACAGGGTCGGGGTATGGCCGGATTTCCAGAAGCTTGAATTCATCGCGCACCTCAGCTGTTAGTCGTCTCGAGAAGGAGTCATGAGCTTGCAAGTGGGGCGCCGCATGCGGCCGCACCACCGGCCCCGGGCTGCGGGGCCAAAACAAAAAAAACGCCGCCACCCGATTCGCCAGGAGCGAATGGGGTGAGCGACGTCTTTGTCGTAGGTGGGGCAACCGCCGTTGGTTACCTGTGGTGATTACCTAGCGAGATCTGTGCCAACACTCTGAGGCCGGGTTGCTGCTGTTCGCGGGCAAGCCTCGCTCCTACGGGATTTGTGTCGTTCACCCTATTGAATTCGACGCCATCCTGTAGGCGCGAGGCTTGCCCGCGAAGGCGCCCTGACAGGCGCCATAAGCCTTCAGCCCAGCAACTCACTCATCGCAATAATCTGCTCCGCCACCTGAATCAGCTTCTGCTGGCGACTCATGGCCTGGCGGCGCATCAGGGTGTAGGCCTGTTCCTCGTTGCAGTCCTTCATCTTCATCAGCAACCCCTTGGCCAGCTCGATGCGCTTGCGCTCGGCCAGTTGCTGGTCCCGGGCGTGCAGTTGCGCACGCAGGGCCTGGTCACTTTCAAAGCGCGCCATGGCGACGTCGAGAATCGGCTGCAAGCGTTGTGCGTGAATGCCTTCGACGATATAGGCACTGACCCCGGACTTGATCGCCTGGCGCATCACGTCCGGGTCATGCTCGTCGGTAAACATCACGATCGGCCGCGGTTGATCGCGGCTTACCAGCACCACTTGCTCCATGACATCGCGGCTCGGTGACTCGGTATCGATCAGGATCACGTCCGGACGCACCGTTTCGACGCGCGCGGGCAAGTCGATGGTCAGGCCTGATTCGTCTATTACTTCGAACCCGGCTTCGGTCAGGGCCGCTTTCAGGCGACCGACTTTCTTCGCGGTGTCGTTGATCAGCAGGATTCGCAACATATTTGCAGTCTCCTGTCAGCGGCTGGCGAAAAGCGGTGAGCTGTCGCTCATGGCATGTAGCTTGAAGCTGCGGGCATAGCCGGCAGGGTCCGAGCCGTCCCAGACCTTGCCGTCGATCAACTGGCTGCTGCGCATCGGCTGACTGCCGACGGCGACCCCGACTGCAGTGGCGGCCTCTCGGTACAAGTCTAGTTGCTGCACCTGACGCGCCACGCCGAGATAATCCGGATCGTCGCGCAACAGGCCCCAGCGGCGGAACTGGGTCATGAACCACATGCCGTCGGACAAGTAAGGCAAGTTGACCTCGCCAGCGCCATGCAAGCGCAGAGCGTGCGGGTCCTGCCAGCGATTGCCGAGGCCATCGGCATAGTCGCCGAGCAAGCGCGGTTCGATGCAGTCGAGTGGCGCGTCCAGGTATTGCGCCGCGCTGAGCAATTGGGCGGTGCCGCGGCGATTCTCGGTGCTGGCTTCGATGAAGCGGCTGGCCTCCAGGATCGCCATCACCAGCGCCCGTGCGGTGTTGGGGTATTGCTCGACGAAGGTGCGGGTGCAGCCGAGGACTTTTTCCGGGTGATCGGGCCAGATGGTTTGCGTCGTCGCCATGGTAAAACCGAGATTCTGCTTCACCGCACTGGCGGACCAGGGTTCGCCAACGCAAAAGCCGTCGATGCGTCCCGCTTGCAGGTGCGCGACCATTTGCGGCGGCGGCACCACGACGCTGTCGACGTCGTGCAACGGGTGGATGCCCTGGCTGGCCAGCCAGTAATACAGCCACATGGCGTGGGTGCCGGTTGGAAACGTTTGGGCAAAGGTGAGTTTTGGGCGACTTTGGTGCACGTGCCGCTCCAGTGCTTCAGGACTGGTCACGCCAAGGGCCTGCAAGCCATGGGACAGGTTGATGCTCTGGCCGTTCTGGTTCAGGCCCATCAACACGGCCATGTCGGTCGCAGCCACTCCGCCTATCCCCAAGTGAACCGCATACATCAAGCCGTACAGGCTGTGAGCGGCGTCGAGTTCGCCGCTGACCAGTTTGTCCCGCAGATTGGCCCACGACGACTGGCGTTTGAGGTTCAGGGTCAGGCCATAGGGTTGGGCGAATCCCTGGGTGGCCGCGACCACCACCGAAGCGCAGTCGCTCAGGGCCATGAAGCCCAGGTTGATCTCGGTCTTTTCCGGGGCATCGCTGCCATGGACCCAGGCCAGGGGGTTGGCTGGAATTTCAATCATGGGTAAACACCTTCCATAAAAAAGCGCCGTACCGGCTTTGCCAGAGCAAGACCAGGTGACGACGCCTTTGTCTTTCGACCCATCCCGCCGTTGGCATGGGTGCTGATGCCAGTGACGGTGCAAGGCATATGCCATCGCCGGCTGTTTTTGCCGCGTGCCTCGCCTGCACCCCCGATGCCCGGCTATAATCGCCGCCTCATTTCGCCGCCAATCGAGTCAAAGCCGCCCATGTACACCCTGGCCCGTCAGCTGTTGTTCCAACTTTCCCCGGAAACCTCCCACGATCTGTCCCTGGACCTGATCGGCGCGGGCGGGCGTTTGGGCCTCAACGGCTTGCTGTGCAAGGCACCGGCGAAAATGCCGGTGACCGTCATGGGCCTGGACTTTCCGAATCCGGTGGGCCTGGCCGCCGGTCTCGACAAGAATGGCGCGGCCATCGACGGTTTTGCCCAGCTGGGTTTCGGCTTTGTCGAAATCGGCACCATCACCCCGCGTCCGCAACCCGGCAACCCGAAGCCACGGATTTTCCGTCTGCCGGAAGCCGAGGCGATCATCAACCGCATGGGTTTCAACAACCTCGGCGTCGATCACCTGTTGGCCCGCGTGGCCGCGGCCAAGTACAAGGGCGTGCTGGGGATCAATATCGGCAAGAATTTCGATACGCCGGTCGAGCGTGCGGTCGACGACTACCTGATCTGCCTGGACAAGGTCTACGCCCACGCCAGCTACGTGACGGTCAACGTCAGCTCGCCGAACACCCCGGGCTTGCGCAGCCTGCAGTTCGGCGACTCGCTCAAGCAGTTGCTGGCCGACCTGGCCACGCGTCGGGCGGAACTGGCTCTGCGTCACGGTAAACATGTGCCGCTGGCGATCAAGATCGCCCCGGACATGACCGACGAAGAAACCGTTCAGGTCGCTCAAGCGTTGATCGAAACCGGGATGGATGCGGTCATCGCCACCAACACCACCCTGAGCCGTGTCGGCGTCGAAGGCATGGAGTACGGGGACGAGGCGGGCGGCCTGTCCGGCGCACCGGTTCGCGAGAAGAGCACCCACACGGTGAAAGTGCTGGCGGCGGAACTGGCAGGTCGCTTGCCGATCATCGCCGTGGGCGGTATCACCGAAGGCAAGCACGCGGCCGAGAAAATCGCGGCGGGGGCGAGCCTGGTGCAGCTGTATTCCGGCTTCATCTATAAAGGCCCGGCGTTGATTCGCGAGTCCGTGGACGCCATAGCAGCCTTGCGCTGATCCCTGTAGGAGCGAGGCTTGCCCGCGAACCAGGCGCCGCGGTGTATCTGTTGTACCGCGTTAGCGTTCTTCGTCGGCAAGCCTGGCTCCTACAGGGGAAGGTGTCCGACAGGCGATGGCATAAAAAAGGGCTCCTCGAGGGAGCCCTTGGGCCGGAGCCCGCCGCCCGGATGGGGCGTGCGTGGTAAGTTTTTACGTAATCAGATTGTCGTGTCGGAGTGTTGTGCCCTGTCTTAGCCGACGGCGTGAAGTTCGTTGAGTCTGTGGATTCCCGCAGTGCCGGTCATACCGTCCCAGTTGTCGCCGCGTCCTTCTCGCCAGCCGTTAATCCAGGCTTGGCGTACCGACGGTAGAGTAAATGGGCAAAGCTCACGGGATTTGCCACCAACGCCATATTGATATCCGCGCAAAAATGCTCTTTCCAACGGATCACGCTTAAGTCTTCTCATAGGGTGTTGCCCTCACTTGTTGACTGTATGTATCGCGTCGACCTCAATTGAGGTCTGGCAGAAAAACTCCTGCCGTTGGGGCTCGCTGCCGGCGTCGCGAGCCAAGGTGTTGACACCGTTGCGACGTCAACCTGTGTTGAGTTCTAACCAATGCGTCACATCGAGGGAATGATCGTTTTGTCATAAGGACGTAACGATAAAGATGGTAAGGCAATAAGTAACACGATGTTTGTCCGCCTGTGATTGGTCAAACCCCGGTATGATCGGGCCCTGCGCTAGATGATGGGGTTAATCCTTTGCTGAGAATGGCTCGCATTACGCGGGGCATTATTCGACGAAGGGTCGATTTATGACATTTTGTTGCTTCAACTTTTTTATCTACCTGTGCATCTAAGCTCCTTTGACCGGAGCAGCACCGGTGGGACGGCACACCTTCGTGCCACGCGGGCGTTCTTTTAGAAAAGCGCCTGATTGAAAACCGGGCCGGCAATGCGTTGCCGGTCCACTCAGCTAAAGGTTCTGGAATTCCCATGTCCGATCGTTTCGAACTCTTCCTCACTTGCCCCAAAGGCCTTGAAGGCCTGCTTATCGAGGAAGCCGTCGGGCTTGGCCTTGAAGAAGCGCGTGAGCACACCTCTGCCGTGCGCGGCATGGCAACCATGGAAACCGCCTATCGCCTGTGCCTGTGGTCGCGTCTGGCGAACCGGGTGCTGCTGGTGCTCAAGCGTTTCCCGATGAAGGATGCCGAAGACCTCTACCACGGTGTGCTCGATATCGAGTGGCAAGACCACATGCTCAATGACGGCACCCTGGCCGTCGAGTTCAGCGGTCACGGCTCGGGGATCGACAACACCCACTTCGGCGCCCTGAAGGTCAAGGACGCCATCGTCGACAAACTGCGTACCCCGCAGGGCGACCGTCCCTCCATCGACAAGCTCAACCCGGACCTGCGCATTCACCTGCGCCTGGATCGCGGCGAAGCGATTCTCTCCCTCGACCTCTCCGGCCACAGCCTGCACCAGCGCGGCTATCGCTTGCAGCAGGGGGCGGCGCCGTTGAAGGAAAACCTCGCGGCGGCGATCCTGATCCGTTCCGGCTGGCCACGGATTGCTGCCGACGGCGGCGCCCTGGCTGACCCGATGTGCGGTGTCGGTACCTTCCTGGTGGAAGCGGCGATGATCGCTGCCGACATGGCGCCGAACCTGCGTCGCGAACAGTGGGGCTTTACCGCCTGGCTCGGTCACGTGCCAGCGCTGTGGAAAAAACTTCACGAGGAAGCCACCGAGCGTTGCGCAGCCGGCCTGGCCAAGCCACCCCTGTGGATTCGCGGTTACGAAGCCGACCCGCGCCTGATTCAACCGGGCCGCAACAACGTCGAGCGCGCCGGCCTGAGCGAGTGGATCAAGATCTACCAGGGCGAAGTCGGTACTTTCGAACCGCGTCCGGACCAGAACCAGAAAGGCCTGGTGATCTGCAACCCGCCGTACGGCGAACGTCTGGGTGACGAGGCGAGCTTGCTCTACCTGTACCAGAACCTCGGCGAACGTCTGCGTCAGGCCTGCCTGAACTGGGAAGCCGCCGTGTTCACCGGCGCCCCGGACCTGGGCAAGCGCATGGGGATTCGCAGCCACAAACAATATTCATTCTGGAACGGCGCCTTGCCGTGCAAATTGCTGTTGATCAAGGTCACGCCAGACCAGTTCGTCACCGGCGAGCGACGCACCCCGGAACAGCGTCAGGTTGAGCGTGAGCAAGCCGAAGTCGAGGTTGCCGACAACGATGTGGCACCCGGCAAGTATGAGAAGTACAACAAGAACGGCAACCCGATCAAACCGGCGCCGGTGGTGGTCGAGCAACCGCGCCTGAGCGAAGGCGGGCAGATGTTTGCCAACCGCCTGCAAAAGAACCTCAAGGCCCTGGGCAAGTGGGTCAAGCGTGAAGGCATCGACTGCTATCGCGTGTATGACGCCGACATGCCGGAATACTCCATGGCCATCGACCTGTATCAGGATTGGGTCCACGTCCAGGAATACGCCGCGCCGAAATCCATCGACCCGGAAAAAGCCTCGGCACGCATGTTCGATGCCCTCGCCGCCATTCCGCAGGCGTTGAACATCGACAAGAGCCGCGTGGTGGTCAAGCGTCGCGAGCGTCAGAGCGGCACCAAGCAGTACGAGCGCCAGGCGGCCCAGGGCAAGTTCGTCGAGGTCAACGAAGGTGGCGTGAAGCTGCTGGTCAACCTCACTGACTACCTCGACACCGGGCTGTTCCTTGACCACCGGCCGATGCGCATGCGAATCCAGAAAGAGGCGGCCGGCAAGCGCTTCCTCAACCTGTATTGCTACACCGCGACCGCCAGCGTCCATGCGGCAAAAGGCGGTGCGCGCAGCACCACCAGCGTCGACTTGTCGAAAACCTACCTGGACTGGGCGCGTCGCAACCTGTCGCTCAATGGCTTCTCCGACAAGAACCGGCTGGAGCAGGGCGACGTGATGGTCTGGCTCGACGCCTGCCGTGACGAGTACGACCTGATCTTCATCGACCCGCCGACCTTCTCCAACTCCAAGCGCATGGAAGGCATCTTCGACGTGCAACGGGACCAGGTGCAACTGATCGACCTGGCCATGGCGCGGCTGGCACCGGGTGGGGTGTTGTACTTCTCCAACAACTTCCGCAAGTTCACCCTGGAGGAGAACCTTGCCGAGCGTTACGCGGTCGAGGAAATCACCGCCCAGACCATTGATCCGGATTTCGCCCGTAACGGCAAGATCCATCGCGCCTGGAAAATCATGGCGCGCTGACGCTTGAATCGATTGGAACACCTGTAGGAGCCAGGCTTGCCGGCGAAGAACGATGACGCGGTGTTACAGCGACACCGCGGCGCCTGGTTCGCGGGCAAACCTCGCTCCTACAAGGACTGGTGAAGTTAGTGGCTAATAGCTATAACTCAAGGTAGCCAATGGGCTTTTCCGCACCTGGCGTCTCGAGTTGCGTCTATGTCGTTGAACGCCGTGCGCCCAAAGATCCTGGGGTTTATCAGTGAAGACGTCTCGGCCTGGCTGGTCGCGCTGCTGGTGTTGCTCGTCGGCGGGATTCTCACGGGATTGCTGGCCTGGTCGACGCTGAATCTGTTTCATCAACAATTGCGGCAACGCTTCCAGCTGCTGGCCAGCGAGCGTTACAGCCGTATCGAAGAACGCTTCGAAGACCAGGTGCAGCGCCTCGATGGCCTGCGCCGGTTCTTCGCCAATTCCGACTCGGTGTCCCGTGAGGAATTCGACGGTTACACCCAACCTTTGCTTCACCGAACCCAGGCGTACTCGTTCGCTCGGCGGGTGACCCGCACCGAACGGCCGGCATTCGAGCGTCAGGTGCGCGACGAAGGGCTGCCTGATTTCACCATCCGCGAACTCGTTGCCGACGGTCAGCTGCAACTGGCGGCCGAGCGCGATGAGTACGTGCCGGTACTCTTCAGCCAGACCCGGAGCAGGCTCGGCTCGCCACTGGGTTATGACTTGCTGGCCCAGCCTTTGCGTCGCGCCACACTTGAGCGCGCGGATGCGTTGGGCGGCATGGCGGTGTCGCAGCCGCTGCACCTGATCAGTATCGAACCGGCTTATGCGCGCGGTGTGCTGCTGTTGGCGCCAGTGATGTCACGCAACAGCGCGGGTTCGGCGGCAGGCAAACCCTACGGCTATGTGATGGCGGTCATCAGCATGCGCCAGCTGCTGGCGGACGGGTTGCCCGAGGCGGATCATGATTTTCTCTCGGTGCGCATCCTCGACTTATCCACAGTCGATCAGCACGAAGCGCTGTTCGAATCGGTCAATACGCCGGCGACCAGCGAATTGTCGGCGACCCGGTTGCTGCGAATGGCCGACCGCGACTATCAGGTCGACATACTGCCCAGCGAGGCTTTTCTGGAGGCCAACCATTCTTCGGTGACCAGCCTGGTGGTGCTGGGCGGTTTGCTCAGTGTGTTGCTCAGTGCCTTGCTTTACGTGCTGGTCAGTCAGCGTCAGCGGGCGTTGAAAATGGTCGAACAGCGCACCCACGAACTGCGCGCCCGTGAACAGGAGCTGCGCGGCACCCATGGCCAGCTGCGGGGCGTGCTGGATGCCGCGACGCAGGTCGCGATCATCGCCACCGACCTGCGGGGCATCATCAGCACGTTCAACGCCGGTGCGGAGCAAATGCTCGGCTACACCAGCGCGCAGGCGGTGGGCCATATGACCCTGGAAAACCTGCACCTGCCCCGTGAACTCATGGCGCGCTCGGCGGAGTTGAGCGCGCGTTACGGCAAGCCGATTCCGACCTGCCAGGCGATGTTGGTCGAGGGCGGTGAAGAGGGCGGTCACGAAGCGCGGGAGTGGACGCTGTTGCGCAGCGATGGCAGCCATCTGACGGTGAACATGCTGGCCACCCCGGTGCTCGACGAGCAAGGCCTGTGGGTCGGCCACCTGGCGATCTGCATCGACATCACCGAGCGCAAGCGGGTCCACGAGGCCCTGGCGGCCCGGGACCTGTTGCTGAAGAAGCTCAGCGCCCATGTGCCCGGCGGCATCTACCAATTCAAGATGGAGTTCGACGGGCGCTTCAGTGTGATTTACGCCAGCGATGGGATCCGTGAGATCTATGAGCTGGAACCCGACGTGTTGTTGCTCAATGCCGAAACGATTTTCACCCGGATTCATCCCCAGGACACAACCCGGGTCCGCGCCTCGATCCGGGCGTCGGCAGACACCCTCAGCCCGTGGCGCGAAGAGTATCGCGTGCTATTGCCCGTGCGCGGCCTGCGCTGGGTCCGTGGCGAGGCGACCCCGGAGGAACTGCCCGGCGGCGGTGTACTCTGGCATGGCTACATTTCGGACATTTCCGACCTGAAACGGGTCGAGGAAGAACTGCGGGCGCTGTCGGTCACGGACTCCCTGACCGGGATCCACAACCGCCGCTATTTCCAGGAACGCCTGACGACCGAAATGGCCCGGGTCGAGCGTGGTGGCGGCGAGTTATCGGTGATCATGCTCGATATCGACCACTTCAAGCGCATCAATGACCAGCATGGCCACGCCGTGGGCGATCGGGTGTTGCAGGCAGTCTGCGAGCGCATCGGCCATCGGCTGCGCCGCTCTGACGTGTTCTGTCGCCTGGGTGGCGAGGAGTTCATGGTGCTCTGCCCCGGTATCGACGGCAAACAGGCCCATGTGTTGGCGCTGGAGTTGTGGCAAGGGTTGCGCAACACACCGATCGACGACGTCGGGATCGTCACCGCGAGTTTCGGCATTGCCAGCTGGCGGGTTGGGGAGGGGGCGGATGAGCTGTTGCTGCGGGCGGATTCCGGGGTTTATGCGGCGAAACAGGCGGGGCGGGACCGGGTTGAAAGCGAGATGGACTAAAGGCTGTACGCATCCCCTTACGCATATCCCCTGTAGGAGCTGGCTTGCCAGCGAAGGCGGTGTGTCATTCAACATTAATGTCGACTGACACACCGCCTTCGCGAGCAAGCTTGCTCCTACGCCGGGAATCCGTGGTGTCTGTTACAACACCGAAGCCGTTTCCGGCAGTTTCGGCTGGCGATACAAGTCCAGCAGCACCTGGTCCAGCACCGAGGAAGCGCCAAACGGTGCCTTGTCGTTGAGGATCGCCACCACCGCCCAGGTATTGCCGTTAATGTCGCGGCTGTAGCCGGAGATCGCCCGTACCGTGTTCAGTGTGCCGGTCTTGACGTGGGCCTCACCGCGCATTGCGGTGGTCTTCAGGCGTTTGCGCATCGTGCCGTCGGTGCCGGCAATCGGCATCGAGCTGATGAACTCGGCGGAATACGGGCTGCGCCATGCGGCTTGCAGCATGGCCGCCATTTCCCGCGCGCTCACACGCTCTGCACGGGACAGGCCGGAGCCGTTCTCCATCACCAGGTGCGGCGCGGTGATGCCTTTCTTCGCCAGCCACTGCCGTACCACACGCTGGGCGGCCTTGGCGTCGTCACCGTCGGCGTCGGTGCGATATTTCTGGCCCAGGCTCAGGAACAGCTGCTGGGCCATGGTGTTGTTACTGTATTTGTTGATGTCGCGGATGATTTCCGCCAGGTCCGGCGAGAAGGCGCGGGCCAGGACCTTGGCGGTTTTCGGGGTTGGCGCCAGCACATCCTTGCCTTGAATGCTGCCACCCAACTCCTTCCAGATCGCCCGTACCGCACCCGCGGTATAGGTCGCGTGGTCGAGCAGCGACAGGTAGGTCTGGGAGCTGCAGCCATCGCCCAGCTGGCCGCCGACAGTCACGGTCACGCTGCCGTCGGCCTGGGTGACCGGGTTGTACCTAACGCCCCCGGTGCATTGCTTGGAATTGATCGCCTTGACCTGGTTTTCGATGCGAATGCTGGCGATCGGCGGCTCCACCGACACCAGCACCCGGCCATTGTCGTTGCGCGCGACAAATCGCAGGGCCTTGAGGTTGACCAGCAGCGAGTCGGGCTTGACCAGGAACGGCTTGTTGTCGTCATTGCCGTCGTCGTTGAACTCGGGCAGTTGCGGTTGCATGAAGAAGTTGCGGTCCAGAACCAGGTCGCCGGTGACTTGCGTCACGCCGTTGGCGCGCAGGTCGCGCATCAGCAGCCAGAGTTTTTCCATGTTCAGCTTGGGGTCGCCGCCGCCCTTGAGGTAGAGATTACCGTTGAGGATGCCGCCGCTGAGGGTGCCGTCGGTGTAGAACTCGGTTTTCCACTGATGGTTCGGGCCGAGCATTTCCAGGGCCGCGTAAGTGGTGACCAGCTTCATGGTCGAGGCCGGATTGACCGAGACGTCAGCGTTGTAAATGGTCGGGATGCCAGGGCCGTTGAGCGGGATCATCACCAGCGACAGGGCGCTGTTCGGCATTTTGCTGGCCTTGATGGCCTTTTCGACCTTGGGCGACAGCCCGGTGTTGATTGACGCGGCGGAAACGGGGAAGGCCAGGGGAAGCAGTAAACCGGCCAGCAACAATGGGCGCAAAGACTTGATCATGTGCAATAAAACCCTACAGGCGAGGGGAAAAAGACGAGGGCATGAAAATGAATTCCCTCAGTGGTCATGAAAGTGTCGGCATTATGCCCCAAGCTGTAGCGGCTTGTGCCGTGCCAGGCCTTCAATTGCGCTATTTTTTACCGACGGTAGGCGTGGCGCCGCCGAGAGACGGGCAATCGGCGGCTTAAACTGCTAAAGTGCCGCCCGTTATTACTTATGAGGATTGTTCCAATGGCGACTAACCGTTCCCAGCGTCTGCGCAAAAAACTGTGCGTCGATGAATTTCAAGAGCTGGGTTTCGAGCTGAACCTGGATTTCAAAGAAGATTTGGCTGATGAAGCCATTGATGCTTTCCTCGACGCATTCCTCAAAGAAGCCATGGAAGCCAACGGCCTGGGCTATGTTGGCGGCGACGACTTCGGTCTGGTTTGCCTGCAGAAGCGTGGCTCGGTGTCCGAAGAGCAGCGTGCCGCTGTTGAAGCCTGGCTCAAGGGCCGCAGCGAACTGACCGAAGCGACTGTCAGCCCGCTGATCGACGTCTGGTACCCGGAAAAGCCGATCAATCCGGTAGCTTGATGTCATGAAAAACGGCGACCCAAGGGTCGCCGTTTTTTTATGTGTTTTTTGTAGGAGCGAGCTTGCTCGCGATGGACGTTAACGATAACGCGTGCTGTCTGGATGAACGCGTCGTCCTCGGGTTCTTCGCGAGCAAGCTCGCTCCTACAAGGATCAGGCTTTACGCCAATTCAGAATCACCAGCGTCAACACCCCCGCCACAATCCCCCAGAATGCCGACCCGATGGAAAACAGCGTCAATCCCGATGCCGTGACCATGAAGGTAATCAGCGCCGCTTCACGTTCCTTCACTTCACTCATGGCAATGCTCAAGCCATTGATGATCGACCCGAACAGCGCCAGCGCGGCGATCGACAGCACCAGCTCTTTAGGCAATGCGGCAAACAGTGCCGCCAGCGTGGCGCCAAATACCCCGGCGATCCCGTAGAAAATCCCGCACCAGACGGCTGCCGTGTAGCGCTTTTGGCGATCCTCATGGGCGTGGGGCCCGGTGCAGATCGCTGCGCTGATGGCCGCCAGGTTGATCCCGTGGGAGCCGAAGGGGGCCAGCAGCAACGAGGCGATGCCGGTGGTGGTGATCAGTGGCGAGGCTGGCACGGTGTAACCATCGGCGCGCAATACGGCGATGCCCGGCATGTTCTGCGACGTCATCGCCACCACGAACAGCGGGATGCCGATGCTGATGGTCGCGGCCAGGGAGAAGTGCGGCGTGGTCCAGACCGGCGTCGCCAGTTCCAGATGGAAACCGCTGAAATCCAGCAACCCCATCAAACCCGACAGCGCCGTGCCGATCAGCAATGCCGCCAGCACCGCATATCGCGGGGACAGGCGCTTGACCAGCAGGTAAGTGAAGAACATCCCCAGCACCAGCGCGGTGCGGTGTTGCGCGGCGACAAAGATTTCGCTGCCGATCTTGAACAGAATCCCGGCCAGCAAGGCCGCGGCCAATGAGGCCGGAATCTTTTTCACCAGGCGCTCGAAGCTGCCGGTCAAACCGCAGACCGTCACCAGCACCGCGCAGGTGATGTAGGCGCCGATGGCTTCGCCGTAGCTCACGCCGCCCAGGCTGGTAATCAGCAAGGCCGCGCCAGGGGTCGACCAGGCGATGGTGATCGGCGTGCGATAACGCAACGACAGGCCGATAGAGCACACCGCCATGCCGATCGAGATCGCCCAGATCCACGATGAAATCTGCCCGCTGGTCAGGCCCGCCGCTTGCCCGGCCTGGAACATCAGCACCAGGGAGCTGGTGTAGCCGGTCATCATCGCGATGAAGCCGGCGACGATGGCCGAAGGCGAGGTGTCGGCCAAAGGGCGAAGTTGCGTGTGCGTGGCGTCGGTCATGACAGCGGTGTTCCTTATACGTACGAAAATATCCAGGGCAACGCGATCAACTGTAGGAGCTGGCTTGCCAGCGAAGGCGTCTTCATGGGCGCTGCAAGGCTCAAGGCCGCCTTCGCTGG
>NZ_MULM01000128.1:0-40860 GCF_002029345.1 Pseudomonas sp. VI4.1 | reverse complement strand
TTCAACCACTTGGCGCTTCCGATCTCTCGTCAGCGGGAGGCGAATTCTACAGCGTTACTCGCTGCTGTCAACACCTCTTTTACTCCGCTTTCGACCGAGAAGATCGAACCGTTGATAAGGCGACAACGCACTGCCTGACCAACTCCTTCTGGGCTTCGATGAACTGAAGCGTAACCGCTGCCGAAAACTGCGTAACTCTTTGTTTACCAAGGAGTTTTCCGTTTCGACTGCGCCGGAAGTGGGGCGAATTATAGACTTCCAGAATCTGCCGTCAAGCCTTAATTACGCCTTTCGCGCAGAAGGTGTCTTTTTAGCGATTAATCGCGGGATTCGGCGGGCTACGGGCGGTAACCGCAGCACTAATAGCAGTAAACCTATAGAGGCATAGATCGCCCACTCCTTCAGGTCGGCGCGCACAATCCATAACATATGCAACACACCAAGCCCGAGAATCACATAGACCAGCCGATGCAGCTTCTTCCAGCGCGCGCCCAAGCGTCTTTGGCTGTAACGATTGGAGGTCACCGCCAACGCCAGCAAACAGAAAAAGCCCAGCGCCCCGACGATAATATACGGCCGCTTGCGCAACTCGACACCCAGCTGCGACCAATCGAAGCCGAGGATGAACGCCGTATAACCACTCAGATGCAGCACTACATAGGCAAAACACCACAACCCCAGCTGTCGCCGAACAGCAATCCACCCCGCCCAACCCGTGAGTTTCTGCAGGGGCGTCATGCTCAAGGTTATCAGCAGCAACACCAGCGTCCCCAAACCAAGCCGGTCAACCAGCACCTTGCCTGGATCAGGCCCCAGCACATCCTCCCAAGCCTGATACAACCAAAGCAGTGGCCACACCGCAGTGGCGATGAAGACCCCGATTCGCCAGAACGGATATCGCATCAGTAATTTTTCCGTAGATCGAGCCCTGTGTATAAAGAAGCGACTTCATCCGAGTAGCCGTTGAACATCTGCGTGTCACGCACATTCGGCTTGAACAGACCACTGGGCAACCGCCTTTCACGGGCCTGGGTCCAGCGCGGGTGATCGACCGTGGGGTTCACGTTCGCATAGAAGCCATATTCATCGGAGGCAATGCTCTGCCAGGTGGTTTTGGGCTGCTCGCTGACCAGACTGATCCGCACGATGGATTTGATGCTCTTGAAGCCGTACTTCCACGGCACTACCAGACGCAGAGGCGCGCCGTTCTGGTTAGGCAATTCACGCCCATACATGCCCACTGCAAGAATGGCCAAAGGATTCATTGCCTCATCCAGTCGCAACCCTTCTACATAAGGCCAATCGATCAAGGCAAAACCAGAGCGCTGCCCCGGCATGACCTTGGGGTCCTGCAGGGTTTCGAAACGAATGAACCTGGCGCTGGAGGTCGGTTCGACTTCCTTGAGCAACGCCGAGATGGGAAAACCGATCCACGGGATGACCATCGACCAGGCTTCCACGCAGCGAAGACGGTAAATGCGCTCTTCCAACTGATAGGGCTTCATGAAGTCCTCCAGCGCATACCGTCCCGGCTTACCCACCTCGCCGTCCACCACCACACTCCAGGGTTCGGTCTTCAATGCACCGGCGTTCGCCGCCGGATCACCTTTATCGGTGCCGAACTCGTAGAAATTATTGTAGTGGGTGGCATCCTTGAACGGCGTGACGGCCTCATCCTTGACGTTTACCGCCCCCCACTGGGTAGCGGGAAGCTTTTCGGCAAACCAGGATGGCGCCTTGCCAGGCTCTACGCCTGGATAACGCGCAGCATCGGCGGCGCTGGCCCACCGTGGCAGGCTGCTCACAGCCAGACCGGCGACGGCAGCACTCAGCACATTGCGTCGAGAGAGATAGAAGGGTTCGGGCGTGACGTCCGACTCATGACAGTCAGACGCCTTGGGGACTTTGATCAGCATGACAACTCCGCAGCATTGGAGAACCTATGCACCAATAGACTGCGGAGTATGGGGGAAATTACTGGTTCTTGTGCCGACGAAGTCGTAACAGATATTGCACCGGACCCGAGGCTGCATAGGCGAGGAACACCAGCAGCAGAATGCGCGGCGGATCACTGAACACGACGGCAAACACCAGGACCACGGCGAGAATCGCCACGAACGGCACACGCCCCTTCAAGTCCAGCTCCTTGAAGCTGTTGTACTTGATGTTGCTGACCATCAGCATGCCCGCGGCCGCAACCATCAACGCCACCAGGAAGGACATCTTGGAACCCTGGATGCCGTAGTCGCTGAACGCCCAGACGATACCCGCGACCACACCCGCGGCAGCTGGACTGGCCAGGCCGATGAAGTAGCGTTTGTCCGCGGTGCCGACCTGGGTGTTGAAACGCGCCAGGCGCAAGGCTGCGCCTGCGACATAGATGAACGCAACCATCCAGCCGACTTTGCCCATATCGCCCAAGGCCCAGCCGAATGCCAGCAACGCCGGCGCGACACCAAAGGCAACCATGTCCGACAGCGAATCGTACTCGGCACCGAAAGCGCTCTGGGTATTGGTCATTCGGGCAACGCGACCGTCGAGACCGTCGAGCACCATGGCGACGAAAATCGCGATCGCGGCAAAGCCAAAATACTTGCTCGCGCCGAGGGTGTCACCGGCACTCAAGGCACTCTGGGCGCTCATCGAGTTGATGATGGAATAAAACCCTGCGAACAGGTTCGCAGTGGTGAACAGATTCGGCAGAAGATAGATACCACGATGCCGGACTTTACGGCCTTCAGCGTCATGCCCTTCCTCGATGTGTTCATCGATGGGCAGCAGGCTTTCGGCGTCAGAAGCCTGGTTTGGCTCTTCGGGACGTTCGCTCATGGACATTACCTTGCAACAGGGTGGAAAGTTTCGACAGGCGTCTGGGACGAGGGTTCGGCCGCAAACGATGCAGCTTTATACCAGAACCGGCCGCCCAAACGAAAAAACGCGGCCTAGGCCGCGTTTTCCGTACAAGTGCGCGACTTAGTTTTTGGCTTTGTCGACGATCTTGTTGGCACCGATCCACGGCATCATGGAGCGCAGTTGCTCGCCGATGATTTCGATACCGTGAGCGGCGTTGTTACGACGCTTGGCGGTCATCGAAGGATAGCCGGTCGCGCCTTCGCTGATGAACATCTTGGCGTATTCGCCGTCCTGAATACGTTTCAGGGCGTTGCGCATGGCCTGACGGGATTCGGCGTTGATCACTTCCGGACCGGTCACGTACTCGCCGTACTCGGCGTTGTTGGAGATCGAGTAGTTCATGTTGGCGATACCGCCTTCGTACATGAGGTCAACGATCAGCTTCAGTTCGTGCAGGCATTCGAAGTAGGCCATTTCCGGCGCGTAGCCAGCTTCAACCAGGGTTTCGAAACCGGCTTTTACCAGTTCAACGGTACCGCCGCACAGAACGGCTTGCTCGCCGAACAGGTCGGTTTCGGTCTCGTCCTTGAAGGTGGTTTCGATGATGCCGGTACGACCGCCACCAACGCCGGCGGCGTATGACAGTGCAACGTTCTTGGCGTTGCCCGAAGCATCCTGGTAGATAGCGATCAGGTCAGGGATACCGCCGCCTTTGACGAACTCGGAACGCACGGTGTGGCCCGGTGCTTTCGGCGCGATCATGATCACGTCGAGGTCGGCGCGCGGAACAACCTGGTTGTAGTGGATCGCGAAGCCGTGGGAGAAGGCCAGGGTAGCGCCTTGCTTGATGTTCGGCTCGATTTCGTTCTTGTACAGCGCGGACTGGAACTCGTCCGGGGTCAGGATCATGACCAGGTCGGCAGCGGCTACGGCGGAAGCAACGTCAGTCACTTTCAGGCCGTGAGCTTCGGCTTTGGCCACGGTGGCCGAACCTTTACGCAGACCAACGGTAACGTCAACGCCGGAGTCTTTCAGGTTGCACGCTTGAGCGTGGCCCTGGGAGCCGTAACCGATGATGGCAACTTTCTTGCCCTGGATGATCGACAGGTCGCAGTCTTTTTCGTAATAAACTTTCATGAAATTCCCCTATATATCCAGGCCGTTCAGGCCATTCGCTAATTTGGTTTAGATGCTGAGTACTTTGTCGCCGCGAGCAATACCGGTTACGCCGCTGCGGACGGTTTCCAGGATCGAGGCGGTGCCGATGGACTGAATGAAGCTGTCGAGCTTGTCGCTGGTACCGGTCAGTTGAACGGTATACACGCTGGCACTGACATCGACGATCTGTCCACGATAAATATCGGTGGTGCGCTTGATCTCGGCGCGCTGGGCGCCGGTAGCCTTGACCTTGACCAGCATCAGTTCGCGCTCGATGTGAGCACTTTCCGACAGGTCGACCAATTTGACCACTTCGATCAGCTTGTTCAGGTTCTTGGTGATCTGCTCAATCACTTCGTCATGACCAACCGTGGTCAACGTCAGACGCGACAGGGTCGGGTCTTCGGTCGGTGCCACGGTCAGGCTTTCGATGTTGTAGTTGCGCTGCGAGAACAGGCCGACTACACGAGACAGAGCGCCCGGTTCGTTTTCCAGAAGCAAGGAAATAATATGCCGCATGATTAAGTACGCTCCGTCTTGCTCAGCCACATATCGCGCATGGAGCCGTCTTTGATCTGCATCGGGTAGACGTGCTCGCTGGTGTCGACCGAAACATCGATGATCACCAGACGGTCCTTCATGGCGAACGCTTCTTCCATCTTCGTCTTCAAATCTTTCGATTCGGTGATGCGCACGCCGACGTGACCATAGGCCTCCGCCAACTTGACGAAATCAGGCAGCGATTCCATATAGGAATGCGAGTGACGGCTGCCGTAGCTCATGTCTTGCCACTGGCGAACCATACCCAGAACACCGTTGTTCAGGATAACGATCTTGACCGGCAAGCCATATTGCAGACAGGTGGACAGTTCCTGGATGTTCATCTGGATGCTGCCCTCGCCCGTCACGCAGACGACGTCGGCATCCGGGAAGCTCAACTTGATGCCCATGGCCGCCGGGAAACCGAAGCCCATGGTGCCCAGGCCACCGGAGTTGATCCAGCGGTTGGGCTTGTTGAACCTGTAGTACTGCGCGGCGAACATCTGGTGCTGGCCCACGTCCGATGCGACATAGGCATCGCCCTTGGTCACTTCGCACAGGGTTTCGACCACAGTCTGCGGCTTGATGACGCTGCCGTCGCCCTTGTCGTAAGGGAACAGGCCGCGATCACCGCGCCACTCATCCACCTGCTTCCACCAACTGGCCACGGACTCCTTGTTCGGGGTCTCGCCGATTTCCTTGAGGATCGCAACCATTTCGGTCAGGACACTTTCCACCGGACCAACGATTGGCACGTCGGCCTTGATGGTCTTGGAAATCGAAGCCGGGTCGATGTCGATGTGAATGATCTTGGCGTTCGGGCAGAACTTCGCCGGGCCGTTGATCACGCGGTCATCGAAACGCGCACCGACGGCGAGGATCACGTCCGCATGGTGCATCGCCAGGTTGGCGGTGTAGCTGCCGTGCATGCCGAGCATGCCGATGAACTGACGGTCGGTGCCAGGGTAGGCACCCAGGCCCATCAGGGTATTGGTCACTGGCAGGTTGAGCATCTTCGCCAATTCGGTCAGCGGCGCAGAGCCACCACCGAGGATCACGCCGCCGCCTGCGTACATCACAGGACGCTTGGCCGCCAGGAGCATTTCGGCTGCCTTGCGGATTTGCCCCGAGTGACCGCGAACGGCCGGGCTGTAGGAACGCAGCTTGGCTTTTTTCGGGAAGATGTATTCGAACTTCTCGGCCGGGTTGGTCATGTCTTTCGGAATATCGACAACGACCGGCCCAGGACGACCGGATTGCGCCAGGTAGAACGCTTTCTTCATGACCTCCGGGATTTCCGAAGCGTGCTTGATCATGAAGCTGTGCTTCACGATCGGCCGGGAGATACCGATCATGTCGGTTTCCTGGAACGCATCGGTGCCTACCATGGTGCTAGGCACCTGGCCGGAAATGATCACCATCGGAATGGAGTCCATATAGGCCGTGGCAATACCGGTGATGGCGTTGGTGGCGCCCGGACCCGAGGTCACCAGTACCACGCCGGCTTTGCCGGTGGCACGGGCATAGCCGTCAGCCATATGGGTCGCAGCCTGCTCGTGACGAACCAGGATGTGGGTCACTTCCGGTTCTTTGAACAGGGCATCGTAGACATGAAGAAGAGCACCACCCGGGTACCCGTAGATGTACTTGACGCCTTCGTCACGCAAAAAGCGGACGAGCATCTCACCGCCAGATAAAAGCTCCACGTTGTTCACCTCTAAAACGCCAGAATACCGTCCACTCACAAGAGGACGGGTCTTAATAGGTTTACTTCTCGGCAGAGCATGAGCGACGGTGGTCGCCGACTACGTCAGCACTGACTGAGCAAGTATTGGGATCGTCCCAAGTGTTGCGGGGCTTTCCCACCCAGCGCGAGGTAACGCGTTGCGGGTGTAACAGGTCGGCGCGGATGTGCGCCTCATGATCTGCCGAGTGGGTCTGCTTCTGGCAGTCCCTCTACAGCGGACTTTGGATTCTTCTGTTTCGTCCTCTGCAAGTCAAGTCGTCTATGTGCTTTATTGAACCAAGTACATGAGAAAGCAAGAAAAAACCGCTAAACAGCCACTGTGTTAGCTTCAATTGCGCAACCCAAGACAAGGAAATGGCATGCGAACGTTTTTCCTGGCCGTCGGCCTGCTGCTCGGCGTGAGCCCTTTGTGCATGGCCGGACAGATCTACAAGTGGGTCGACGCCCAGGGTGTTACCCATTTCGGTGCGCAACCACCCCAGGGCCAGGAAGCCACCAGCGTGGTCACCCCCGGCGTACCTGCCGGCAAGCCGTCCACACTGCCGCGCAGCGATACGATCGGCGATCAGCAGGCCATCGACAAGACAGTGAAAAAGCAGGTAGCCGAGCAGCAGGCCCAGCTCAAGGCATTCTGCGAGCAGGCGCGGACCAACCTCGCTCAACTGCAGAACAATCCACGACTACGGGAAGAGATCGACGGCGAGATGCGCCGCCTGACCGATGAGACACGTCAGGAGCGCATTACCGAGGCACAGAAACAGATTGAGCAGAACTGCCAATAATCACCTGCCCCCCTGTAGGAGCTGGCTTGCCAGCGAAGAGGCCATCACATTCAACATCTATGTTGACTGTTACGCCGCCTTCGCTGGCAAGCCAGCTCCTACAAGGGGCTCGGCGTTAGCGGGAGGCGGTGATCAGCAGGTCGAACTCTTTGAGCAAGACCTGCAATTGCCGATCCCTGCCCTGGACATTGCGGGCGGCGAAGACCATTTCGGCCATCTCCTGAATCCCCGATGCATTGGGCAATGGCAGATCCTGTTCGAGGATGGTCTTCATTCGCGGGAGGAAGATCCATTGCAGCCACTGCTCGAAATCCAGCGTATCGACCGAGAACGGCTCGACACTGGACAGCGCTTCAATGGAGGGCGGGACATCGTCCCACCACCCCTGAACCCGCAGTTCACGCTCGATCAGCAGCAACTGTTCGGCAATCTTCGGAAAGCGTGCATCCATCACGACGATACCTTGGCCTTTTGACGGGCCAATGCCGCACCGGCGGAATCGCCCTGCTTCTCCCGCGCCTGGGCGATCAACTCCCACAAGCTGGCCTGAAGTGCCGGGCGACCATTGGCAAAGGTCAGGCCGCGACGCGCGAATTGCTCGGCTTGCGATGCATCGCCCTGGGCCATGCGCACCTGAGCCAGGCGATAAAGCACCTGCGGCTCACGCGGTGCGACACGCTGGGCCCGCTCGAGGCTGGAAGAGGCACCGTTGAGGTCACCGCCCGCCTGTTGCTGTTGGGCTGTGGTCAGCAGCGCCAATACCGGACCGTCCAGCTGCTCGTCGGCGGACAGGCCACCCGAGCTTGTCGACGGGATCCCGCTTGGCGTCGACGGCATGCTGTAGCTGCCCTGATTGACCGGCGCGGCCTGGACCGGTGCCGAGTAAGCCGGGCCGGGCGTGATCGGCCCCGGAGTGATCGGCGTCGTGCTGATCGGTGCCGATGCCACTGCACCGCCACCCGGCACCATCACGACCACACCGGTGTCGCCCTGCGGAATCGCCTGGGTCTGGTTTTGTGCGGGCCGCTTGACCGTCGTTTGACGGTAACCGCCATTCGCCTGAATCCGTTCGCTATTGGACACGGCGCTGCCGGAATCCACCACCGGAATCGACCCGCGCTGTACGGTGGAGCAACCGCTGAGCAAAGCCACGGCGGTAACCGCTGGAATCAACCACTTGTTCACTTGAAACCCTCTTTGCTTAATTCATCCAGCCCTTGACCCAATCCATCACCGTTTCGCCGGATACAGGGCTGTCGCCACCGCAGGCGGGACCGGGAGGCGGCTCACTGCCGCGAATATACGGCATCTGCACCGCACCTGGGCAGTTCGCATCAGAACCTTGTCCTGTGCGCGAATCGACCCAGGCCTGAACGATGTTGTCCGGCTGCGGCATGTCCAGCGGCAGCGGATCGGCCTTGCGCATGAAACTGGTCCAGACCTGCAACGCACCGGTGGCACCGGTGAAGGGCGTCTTGCCGTTGTCATCACGCCCCAGCCAGACCACGGCCAGCAAGTCCTGGCTGAAACCGGCGAACCAGCTGTCTCGCGAATCGTTACTGGTACCGGTCTTGCCGGCCAGCGTCAGGGTCTTGGGCAACACGTTATAGACCGAGCTGCCGGTGCCTTCACGCATGACCCGCTGCATTGCGTTCTGGACCAGGTAAATGGATGCCGGATCGAAGCTCTGCTGGATCTGGAACGGATAACGCTTGAGCGGCTCGCCTTCGGCCGTCAGCACGCTGCGAATCCCGCGCATTGGCGTATTGAAGCCGCCGTTGGCCAAGGTCTGGTACATGGTCGCCACTTCGATTGGCGTCAGGCCTCCAGCGCCCAGCAACATCGACGGGAAGGCCGGGAACTCGCGACTCACACCCAGGCGCGCCAGCGTCTTGAGAACATTGGGTACGCCCACCGCCAAACCCAGACGTGCGGTCGACAGGTTGTAGGAATGCGCCAGGCCTTGATAAAGGAACACCGTGCCATGGGAACGGCGATCATAGTTCTGCGGTTTCCAGACCTGACCATCGGCACCTTTGACCGAGAACGAATCATCCGACAACCAACTGGTCAAAGTGTACTGGCTGGGTTTCTCGAGGGCCGTCAGATAAACCGCCGGCTTGATCAACGAACCGATCGGTCGCACCGCATCCAGCGCCCGGTTGAAACCGGCAAAACCCGCCTGACGACTGCCGATCATGGCCTGGACTTCGCCGGTTTCCGGGTTGGTCACGACCATGGCCGCTTCGACTTCATCCGAGCCCTTGCGCCCGGACAGGCGCTTGAAGGTGTCATTGACCGAGGCCTCGGCTTTCATCTGCAGGATCGGATCGAAGCTGGTGAAAATCCGCAGGCCTTCTTCGGTCAAGTCTTCGTCGCGATAGTCTTGGCGCAGCTGACGTTTGACCAGGTCGAGGAAACCTGGGAACGAACTGTCGGCCAACTTGCCGCGAGTCGTCACGCCCAGTGGCATTTTCTTCGCGGCCGCGACTTGCTCGGCGGTGGCGACACCCTGTTGTTCAAGGACATCGAGCACCAGATTGCGGCGCTCGAGCGCCCGCTCCGGGTTACGGCGCGGGTTGTAATAGGACGGCCCCTTGACCATGGCCACCAGCATGGCGACTTGATGCAGTTTCAGTTCGGACAACGGCTGCCCGAAGAAGAACTGGCTGGCCAGACCGAAACCGTGCACCGCGCGCTGGCCATCCTGACCGACGAACACCTCATTGAGGTAAGCCTCAAGAATCTCCCGTTTGTCGTAATGCAGCTCAAGCAACAGCGCCATCATGGCTTCGGTGAGTTTGCGCGACAGGCTGCGTTCGCTGGTCAGGTAGAAATTCTTGACCAGCTGTTGCGTCAGGGTACTGCCGCCCTGGGTCATCTTGCCGCCAGAGGTGTTGACCCAGACGGCCCGGGCAATCGACTTCGGCGACACGCCCCAATGGCTGTAAAAATCCCGGTCTTCCACGGCCACCAGGGTTTCCAGTAGATACGGCGGCACCTGATCGATCTTGATCAGAATACGGTCTTCGAGATTCTTCGGGTAAATCCCGCCGATCAGGAGCGGCTCCAGCCGCACCACGGAAACCTTCGAACCCTTGGCCCCCGAGAGTTCAGCCACATAATCGCCGGAGAATCGCACACGCACGGGCTGGGCGCTCTCCAGTCCTTCATAGAACTGGAAGCCACGGGTATTCAAGTCGACGGTGTTGCCGTTGACCGCCGCAGCGCCGGGGCCGTTGCTCACGGCTTCGCGACGATAGCCCAGGGCATCGAGTTCGGTCAGAAAGTCAGCCTTGCTGAGCTTTTGTCCGACGAACAGCTCGAGCGGGCGCGCGTATACCTTGGCCGGGATGGTCCAGCGCTTGCCGGAAAACTTCTCCTGGACCACGGCGTCGAGATAAACCGCGAATCCGGCGAGCACCACGAGGCCGACCAGACTGAGTTTAAGGGCCCAGCCCAGCCAGGGGCTCAAGCCTCTGGAAGGTGGTTTTTTGGGGGTGCGGGGGGATCGAGTACGAGTCATGGCGGCGGATTATACGCACTTTATCGATACTCGACAGAAGCCCTCGGAGGTTTGCGTCCGGCGGACTTGCGGCCATAATGGCGGCCGTGAATTTTCCCCAGACTTTGAAGGAATGCCTGTGAGCCAGTCTTTGATCGCTGCCCTGCAAAACCCTGCCCTCTACCCGCATCCCGTGGATGGGTTCCAGGTCATCGAGACCCATATCTCCTGGGTCATTCTCACAGGCCCCTTTGCTTATAAAGTGAAGAAACCGATGAACTTCGGCTTCCTCGACTTCACCAGTCTCGACGCGCGTGAGCATTTCTGCGGCGAGGAGCTGCGTCTCAACCAGCGCCTGACCCATGATTTGTATCTCGAAGTGTTACCGATTACCGGCAGCCCGGAAGCGCCACAACTGGGCGGCGACGGCCCGGTCATTGAATATGCGCTGAAAATGCGCCAGTTCCCGCAATCCGGTTTGCTCAGCACCCTGCAGGCCAACGGCGAGTTGACCACCACGCACATCGACGAGATGGCCGCACAGATCGCGCAATTCCACCTCAATGCGCCGAAAGTGCCCGCCGAACACGACGCCGGTACCCCGGACAGCGTGATGGCGCCGGTGCGCCAGAACTTCGAACAGATCCGCCCGTTCCTCCGCGACAAGGCCGACCTGCTGCAACTCGATGCCCTGCAGGCCTGGGCCGAAAGCAGCTTCGAACGCCTAAAGCCGCTGTTCGCCCAGCGCAAGGCGGACGGTTTCATCCGCGAATGCCACGGTGACATCCACCTGGGCAACGCCACGGAAATCGACGGCAAGGTCGTGATCTTCGACTGCATCGAGTTCAACGAACCGTTCCGCTTCACCGACGTCTATGCCGACACCGGTTTCCTGGCGATGGACCTCGAAGACCGCGGCCTGAAGAGCCTGGCACGTCGTTTCATCAGCCAATACCTGGAGCTGACCGGTGATTACCAGGGCCTTGAGCTGCTGAACTTCTATAAAGCCTATCGCGCACTGGTACGCGCCAAGGTCAGCCTGTTCAGCATGCCGGCCGAGGCCGACCCGGTGCATCGCGCCACCACCCTGCGCCAGTACCGCAACTACGCGAACCTGGCGGAAAGCTACAGCACCATTCCTTCACGCTTCATGGCGATTACCCACGGCGTGTCCGCGGTCGGCAAGAGCCGAGTGGCCATGCGCCTGGTGGAAGCACTGGGCGCCATCCGCTTGCGCTCGGACGTAGAACGTAAACGCCTGTTCGGCGAACAAACCGTGGTCAATGACCCGCAGGCCGGCATCTATAGTGCCGACGCCAGCGTCGCGACCTACCGCCGCCTGCATGAAATTGCCGCGGTGATCCTGCATGCCGGCTTCCCGGTGGTGGTCGATGCCACCTACCTCAAACGCGAACAGCGCGACAGCGCAGCGAAAATCGCCGAAGGCACCGGTGCGCCCTTCCTGATCCTGGATTGCAATGCACCGCAAGCGGTGATCGAGAGTTGGCTGGCGCTGCGTCAGGCTGACAAGAATGACCCGTCCGACGCCAACCTGGCCATTATCGAAGCTCAGCAAGCTAATCGCGAACCGTTGACCCCCGCAGAAATTCTCTGCAGCAAACGCGTGCAGACCAACGAAAGCGGAACCCTCGACACCGTAGTCGCGCAAATCCGCCAACGCCTGCCCGGATTGTAAGATTGCGTTTCGACCGTGAAGCCCTCAGCGGCTTCACGGTCGTCAAATAGTGGCACTACACTGGCGTCATAACACCAAGAGGTGATGTGACATGAGCCAGCCCAAACTTCTCGACACGCCGCTTTATGCCCTGCTGCACAAAGACGACATCGCCGGTTTCAACAAAGAACGTCCCCAGGAAGGAACCATCGACATGGTCGGTGGCGATTTCCGAGGGCTCGACCTGCGCGAACTGAATGCCGACGGCATCGACTTCACCAACGCCTATTTCCGCTCCGCCGACTTGCGCGGCATCGACTTCACCACCTCGCTCCTGGAAGGCGCAAGCCTGGCCCATGCGCAGATCTCCGGAGCCTACTTCCCGCCAGAACTGAGCGCGGATGAAATACTGATGTCGATGAATTTCGGGACGCGCCTGCGCTACCGCCCCCGCTAACGCCCGCATTACCTCCCGACACAACGCAATCCACTGTGGGAGCGGGCTTGCTCGCGAATACGTCGTGTCAGTCGACATGCATGTTGAATCTTAAACCGCTTTCGCGGGCAAGCCCGCTCCCACAGGGTCTTGCGTCGACCTCCTCTATTGCATTCACAGACATCCCTTCAGCGCCAAACGCCCCCCTCTTAGAAGCATTTGCATTGAAACCAAGCAAACAATCACGCTTTTCCTGCTGATGGCTACACTGCTGAGAGGCTCGTCCACGCACCGTTCGGCCGTCGCAAGGAGGCTTGATGAATGATGAACTGCAGCACCTGAAGAATCTTGGCAAGACGTCAGCGCAGTGGCTGCATGCCGTGGGCATCCACAGTGCCTCGGACTTGCGTCGCCTGGGGGCGGTGGACGCTTACCGGGCCGTGCGCACGCGCGGGTTCCGGGCGTCCAAGGTGTTGTTGTATGCGATCGAAGGCGCCTTGATGGACGTGCACTGGAACGACATTCCCGCCGAGCGCAAGGAAGCCCTGAACAAACAGCTGGAAGCCATTTCGTCGCGCCACAAAAACTGAAAGCCTCCCGGCCCCATGACTACGGGGCTTTCCAATGAGCTGATAGCCGATTTCAAGTAAATGAAAAATCAGCTGTTGACATGGTAATGAGAATCGCTATGATTATCACAACTGGTCGCGAGACTGGTCGATATTTGAAAAGCCCTTGGTTCGGACTGTCAGATATCTCCTCATCAGGCTAATCACGGTTATTTGACCCGGCTCTTGCCGGGTCTTTTTTTGGGCGAAAGATTTGTACGTCCGGCCGACCTGACTGTAGGAGCCGGCTTGCCGGCGAAGGCGTCTTCATGGGCGGTGCACGACTCAACGCTGCCTTCGCTGGCAAGCCAGCTCCTACATGGACCCGGGTACACCTGCGATTACGCAGGTTTACCCCGGCCCATGCGCAGGAGTTGTGGCTGTTCAGCTGAGGCTACTTACCAAACTGCTTACGCATCTGCGCACAGTAATCCGGCGTCGGCATAGCCGGCGTGTACCAGACATAATCAGCCATATCCGCCGTGATCTCACGGCCCTGTTGCGCCAGCATCAGCACCGTCGGCGCCTCGGGCGTTCCCAGATCCAGCAGGTGAATTGGCACCCCAACGTCCTTGCGTGCATGGAACGCGCCAGCGAACAGCATTGAAGGCTCAGGCGCGACAAGCAGGCGCTCAGCCATGCGCCGGTCACGCTGCTGCTGAACCGAAAGCATTGCCGGCATCTGTGTTTTGGGCAGCAGGCCGCAATGGGAATCGCGGACTTGCTGCAGCAGTTCGTCCTTGACCGAAGACGCGTTGGAGCGCGCGCCGCTCAAGATGGGAGGGTTGGCATAGATGGCCCGGACTTGCGCTGTGGTCAGGTTCGCGGACAGCAGCGGATACGGTTGGCTCAGGGCGAAACGCACGATCGGCCCATACAATTCCCAATCCCAACCCTCCTGCCAGGCCAAGGCAGCGGGCAAATCCGCCGGCGGTGCCGAAGCCTGGCGAACTTCATCGACGTGTGGCTGCTGATCCGGCGTAAACATCTCCAGTAAAAGACTGCCCTGAGGTCGCTGATCACCCAGGGACTGCAACAACCACAGCTGCAGTGCATGGTGATCACGATTGTCATGCTGCTCGCCGACGATCAGCCGCGAAGGCTTGGCCAATTGCGCAACCAGTTCCTGCGGCGTCAGGCTCCGGCCGTTGCGCAAGTCGCGGATCTCTCCGGCGATCGGGGGCGGTGCCGAAACATGCTGGCAGGCACTCAGCACCAGGACTGACAAAATCAACATTACACGCATGGGCTCATCCCTTTCAGACACTCAGCGGGCGATGATCAGCGGATGCCCACGCTCCGGATGCTGTTGCACCAGCACTTCCAGGCCGAAGACCGCCTTGAGCGGTTCCGGACGCAACACCTGCTCCGGCGTATCGAGCGCCACCGGGCGCCCGCCTTCGAGCAGGAGCAAGCGATCACAATAGCGCGCCGCCAGGTTCAGATCATGCAGGATCACCAACACCGCCGCGCCGCGATCGGCGAACGCGCGCACCGCTTGCAGGGTGATGTGCTGATGCAGCGGGTCGAGCATCGAGGTCGGCTCATCGAGCAACAGGGTTTGCCCCGCCTCGCCCGGCCAGAGTTGTGCCAGTACCCGCGCCAGGTGCACCCGCTGACGTTCGCCACCGGACAAGGCCAGGTAGCTGCGGCCAGTCAGATGTCCGGCATCGGCAGCCTGTAATGCGGCGGTGATGATTTCATCATCGCGGACCCGCCCGCTCTGATGGGGCAAGCGGCCCATGCCGACCACTTCTTCGACGCGAAAGGCGAAGTCCAGGGTCGATACCTGCGGCAGCACGGCCAGGCGCTGGGCGCGCAATGCCCCGGCCCAGTGGCTCAACTCGCGCTCATCGAGCCAGACATTGCCCTGGTCAGCCTGCAACTCGCCGCACAAAGCGCCGAGCAAGGTGCTTTTCCCGGCACCGTTCGGCCCCAGCACTCCCAGGACTTCGCCCGGCTTGACCTCGAGCGTGATGTCGGTCAATACGATCTTGCGACCCCGACGGATCTGCAGATTTTGCGTTCGCAACATCAGGCACGCCCCCGGAGCAGTAAATACAGAAAGAACGGTGCACCAATGAAGGCCGTGACGATCCCGATGGGCAACTCGGCCGGCGCCAGCGCCAGTCGTGCGACCAGATCGGCAAACAACAGGAGGCTGCCGCCCGCCAGCACCGAGGCGGGCAACAGCACGCGATGGTCAGGACCCGCCAGCAGTCGCACCAGGTGCGGCACCACCAGCCCGACAAAGCCGATCATCCCTGCCGCCGCGACTGCCGCGCCGACACCCAGCGCCGTGCAGAACACCAGCTCCCGCTTGAGCCTTTCGACATCAATGCCCAGGTGACCGGCCTCCGACTCCCCCAGCAGCAACGCATTCAGCGCCTTGGCCCGGCGCGGCAGCCACAGCGCCACGCCCACCGTGATCAGCAACAACGGCCAGAGTCGCGCATAGCTGGCGCCGTTCAAACTGCCCAGGTTCCAGAATGTCAGCGTGCGCAGGGTCGCGTCGTCGGCCAGGTAGGTAAACAGCCCCACGGCGGAACCGGCCAGCGCGGTCAAGGCGATACCCGCCAGCAGCATGGTCGCGACATGGGTCTGCCCGTTGCGCCGGCCCAGCCGATACACCAGCGCCGTGACGCCGAGCCCGCCTATGAATGCGCACAGCGATAACAGATAAGGCCCGAAGGCTTCCGGCAGGCCGCCGAATAGCGAACCGCCGACAATGGCGATCGCCGCGCCCAGCGCCGCGCCGCTGGAAACCCCGACTAACCCCGGATCTGCCAGCGGGTTGCGAAACAGCCCCTGCATTGCCACGCCGGACAATGCCAGGACGCCCCCCACCGCCAACCCCAAGAGCGTGCGCGGCAAGCGAATCTGTCCCAGGATCAGCTCCGCCTGCTCCAACCCGTCGGCCGCAATGGGCAAGCCGATCAGCCGCAACGCCGCGCGCAAGGTATCGAACAGCGGCAAGCTGACGGGGCCCAGCGCCAACGACAGCCAGATCGCCAGCAAACACAGCAGGCTCAGGCCAATAAACAAAGCACGCGGTTTAACCAGAATGGTCATTGGCCGGCAGAACCGGGGAAGAAGCCGTCAGACAGTGATTCCATCGCTTCGGGCAACCGCGGCCCGAGGCCACCGACCAGCAAGGTTGGATCGAGCTCCATCACTCGTCCGTCCTTGGCCGCGCGGGTCGAGGACAGGATCGGATTTTCCTTGAACATCGCTGCGCGCGCGGCGTCGCCGGTGAGCGCACGATCGGCAAACACCAGCACGTCAGGATCCAGACTCACCAGCGATTCAACGGAAAAAGGTTTGTAGCCGGAATGTGTTGCCAGATTGTGCCCGCCGGCCTGTTGCAGCAACCAGTCGGCGGCGGTGTCCTTGCCGGCGATCAGCGGCTTGCCGCCGGCGTGGCCGAGCAGCAACAGCACGCCCGGCGACTTTTCCTTCAGCTGCGCCCGGGTGACCCGGACCTTTTGCTGCTCGAGTTGCTGCTGATAGGCCTGCAGCAATTGCGCCGCCCGGTCTTGCGCGCCAAGCAATTTGCCCAAGTGTTGCAGATTGGTCTGCAAGGTCGGCAGGTCCGGCTGGGCGGAAAACAGCTCGACTTGCACGCCGGCACTGCGAACCTGCGAAAGCACCGGCGGCGGCCCCATTTCTTCGGTGCCGATCAGAATCTGCGGGCGCAAACTCAAAATACCCTCCGCCGACAATTGTCGCTGATAACCGATACTGGGCAGTGCCTTCAGGGAAGGCGGGTGTTGGCTCGTGGTATCGACACCCACCAGTTTCGATTCGCCACCTAGCGCACTGACCCACTCCGACAGCGCGCCGCCAGCACTGACCCAACGTTGTGGCAACTCGGCGGCTGCGGCGTGACAACTGACGAGAAGTCCGACACAGAGCGCAGCAACGCGGGTATTCAGGCGCATAAACAGCTTCCTTGAAAGTTTTTCCCAGGCATCGAGATGACAGGCCAAGTATCCTCGGCATCCGTTACCTGCCCAGCCAATGGGCGAAGCGGTCATTTGATAATTGTTTGCATTTGAACGTCAAGCTCGGACATATCCGGTCACCAGACGCGGCACTTGAGGATAGACATGAAGTTTCTTTGTACTGGCGTCGAGCTGGCCGATAACAGCAGCCGCGGTTTCGACATCGACGGCCAGAAACTCTTTGCCGTGCGCCGGGGCGGTCAGGCCTATGTCTATATCAATCGCTGTCCGCACCGTGGCGTCGGGCTGGAATGGACCCCCAACCAGTTTCTCGACCCCAGCAACAGCCTGATCCAGTGCGCCACCCATGGCGCACTGTTCCTGATCGAAGACGGCGAATGCGTCTCCGGGCCGTGCGCCGGGCAATCCCTGGCCAGCGTCGCCTGCCGCGAGGACGACCAAGGGATCTGGGTCAGTCTTTAACCGTTGAGCAGCACGGCCAGTCGTCGATCGACCACCATCTCTTCGTGGCTCAACCGAACGCCGTAGGCCAATACCTCGACCCCACAGGCCACCGCCTCACGCAGTGCAGCGGCGTAGGCCGAATCGATTTCTTCGGCAGGACGTACCGCATCGACTCCGGTGAGGTTCACGCAATACAACTGCACCGCGCGAATCCCGTCCCGGGCCAGATGGGCCAGCTCCCGCAAATGCTTGGCCCCGCGCTGCGTCACCGCATCGGGAAATGCCGCCACCAATGAGCCGTCGTAACCCAGGGTGACACTTTTGACTTCCACATAGGCCGGTCCACTCGGGTAATCGAGGCGGAAATCGATGCGGCTGCTTTCCTGGCCATAGGCCACTTCACGCTTCAGCCCGGTAAAGCCGTTCAGCTCGGTGATAACGCCGGCCCGCAATGCTTCCTCGATCAAGCCATTGGCTCGCCCGGTATTCACGCAAAACAGCCGCCCCTGGGGGGTTTCGCCAACTTCCCAGGTGCCGGGCAATTTGCGTTTCGGATCATTGGAACGGCTGAACCAGACCTGCCCGCCCTCGACCTGGCAATTGAGCATGGACCCGGTGTTTGGGCAGTGAATGGTCAGCAACTCGCCGTCAACGGTCTCGATATCCGCGAGAAAACGCTTGTAGCGACGGATCAGGCGACCTTCTTCGAGTGGCGGATGAAAGCGCATCAGCCTTGCCAGCTGCGCAAACCGCGCGCAATCCGCTCGACCGCTTCCTGCAAGCGCGGCAGGCTTTGGGTGTAGGCAAACCGCACATGATGCCCGGCCTGATAACGGCCAAAGTCGAGTCCAGGGGTAATCGCAACATGTTCGGTTTCGAGGAAATGTCGGCAGAACGCGAAGGCATCACCGCCGAACTTGCTGATATCGGCGTACAAGTAGAAAGCCCCTTCCGGTTCCACGGCGATGCCGAAGCCCAATTCCCGCAAGGCCGGCAGCAGGAAATCCCGACGCCGGCCGAATTCGGCGCGACGCTCTTCCAGGATGCTGATGGTGGCTGGCTCAAAGCAGGCCAGCGCAGCGTGCTGGGCCATGCTCGGGGCACTGATATAGAGATTCTGGGCCAGTTTTTCCAGCTCCCCGACCGCGGCTTCGGGTGCCACCAGCCAACCGAGTCGCCAGCCGGTCATGCCGAAATACTTTGAAAAACTATTTAGGACAAAGGCGTCGTTATCCACTTCCAGCACACTGGCCGCGTCGGTGCCATAGGTCAGGCCGTGGTAAATCTCGTCCACCACCAGATGGCCGTGGCGCAGCTTGATGGCGGCAGACAGGCCCGCCAATTCATCGCGGGTCAGGATGGTCCCGGTTGGGTTGGCCGGCGACGCCACCAAGGCGCCGACACTGTCGTGGTCCCAATGACGGGCCACCAGGTCCGGCGTCAGCTGATAACGCACCTCCGGGCCGACAGGAACCAACTGCGCCGCGCCTTCCACCAGCCGCAGGAAATGCCGGTTGCACGGGTACCCCGGGTCCGCCAGCAGCCAGTGCTTGCCCGGGTCCACCAGCAGGGCACTGGCCAGCAACAGCGCGCCAGAGCCGCCGGGGGTGATGAGAATGCGCTGCGGATCGATATTCAACCCGTAACGCTGCCGATAGAAGCCTGAAATGGCTTCGCGCAACTCCGGGATACCGCGCGCTGCGGTGTAACGGGTCTTGCCCGCCGTCAGTGCCGCCTGGCCGGCCTGGATGATCGGCTCGGCGGTGGTGAAGTCCGGCTCGCCGATTTCCAGGTGAATCACGTCGTGGCCGGCGGCTTGCAATTCGTTGGCCCGCGCCAGCAGCGCCATGACGTGGAAAGGTTCGATCGCGCGACTGCGTGCACTGTAGGGCTGAGCCATTGGCCTTCCTTCAACAGGGAAAAAAAACGATTCTACCCAAGCGCAGGAACGAGCGAGAACCTAAAGCGGTCACAGCCATATAACTCTGGACTCAAACGTCTCGAGCGTGTGCCCCAGGTTTGACTAAAATCAATATTTGATCAGGTCTCCAGCACCACCAGACAAGGCTTCGCATAGATTTGCAAGCACCGAAGGCCACTACCTCGACATCCGGGAGTGGCGCGGTCCGATTTGATCTGGTAAGTTCGCCCGCTTGCAGCCGCAGGGCCGGCAGGTGTCGGTGATGGAGCAATCCTGCGCAATGGATTACAAGAGTAGAGGCGGTCCATTTCATGCCCACCCAAGCAAAGCAACAAAATCAGTCGATCAGCGGCTTCGAACCCTACAAAGAAGTGAAGGGCGAGGAATACATGGGCAAGCCCATGCGCGCTCACTTCACCAAGATCCTGAACAAGTGGAAACAGGACTTGATGCAGGAAGTCGACCGTACTGTTGATCACATGAAAGACGAAGCGGCCAACTTCCCGGACCCGGCAGACCGTGCCAGCCAGGAAGAAGAATTCAGCCTCGAATTGCGCGCCCGTGATCGCGAGCGCAAGCTGATCAAGAAAATCGACAAGACCCTGCAATTGATCGAAGACGAAGAGTATGGCTGGTGCGAGTCCTGCGGCGTCGAAATCGGCGTCAAGCGACTGGAAGCCCGCCCTACCGCCGACATGTGTGTCGATTGCAAGACCCTGGCGGAAATCAAGGAAAAGCAAGTCGGCAAGTGATCTCGACTTGAACGAAAGAACGGAGCGTGCGAACGCTCCGTTTTTGTTTCTGATATTCGCTGAGACAAAAATCGCCGTCACTGTAGGAGCGAGCTCGCTCCCGAAAAACCTGAGAACGCCGCGCAGAATCAGGCTCACAGCGTTATCGTTGACGACCTTCGCGAGCAATCGAGCGTCGACCGGCTGCTCCTACAGGTTGTTTGGCGCCAGCCCGGAAAAAGTAACATTGCCCCCATGACCGCCACCACCTCCCCCACCTACATCGGACGCTTCGCCCCCACGCCCAGCGGCCATCTGCATTTCGGCTCGCTGGTCGCCGCGCTGGCGTCGTACCTCGACGCGCGTGCGGTGGGTGGTCGCTGGCTGATGCGCATGGAAGATCTCGATCCACCTCGGGAAGAACCCGGCGCCCAGGCGGCCATTCTCAAGGCCCTGGAAAGCTACGGTTTCGAGTGGGATGGCGAGATGGTCCGACAGAGTGACCGGCACGCCGCCTACGCCGAAGTCATCGATCGCCTGTTCAAGCTTGGCCTGGCTTATGCCTGCACCTGCTCGCGCAAACAACTGGAGCGCTATCACGGGATTTATCCGGGCCTGTGCCGCAACGCCGGGCACGGCACCGAAGATGCCGCGATTCGCCTGCGGGTTCCGGAGCTGGAATACCACTTCATCGACCGGGTCCAGGGTGAATTCCGCCAACACCTGGGCCGGGAAGTCGGCGATTTCGTGATCCGCCGCCGCGACGGGCTCTACGCCTATCAACTGGCGGTGGTACTGGACGATGCCTGGCAAGGCATCACCGATATTGTCCGGGGCGCCGACCTGCTGGACTCCACCCCGCGCCAGCTCTACCTGCAAGAACTGCTCGGCCTGCGGCAACCGCGTTATCTGCATATCCCGCTGATTACCCAGCCCGACGGCAACAAGCTCGGCAAGTCGTACCGTTCGCCGCCGTTGAGCGAAGATCAGGCAACGCCCTTGTTGCTGCGTGCGTTGCGCGCACTCGGGCAAACCCCGGGCGCCGAACTGGCTTACGCCACGCCACGGGAAGTGCTGGACTGGGGCATTGCCCACTGGGATGCACTGAAGATCCCGCGCACACTCAACCTGCCCGAAGCGCAACTTCAGTGATCACACTTGCAGTGGCGCGCCCATCCGTTACCATCGCCGCACGTTTTCGGGCACGCGCATAAAGAAGAGAGGCCGGGATGTACATCTATCGCTTGGTCCTGCTCCTGGTAGTGGGGATTTATCTGTTTTCCCCGGCCATCATGGATTGGTGGATCGACGCTACTGGCGCCTGGTATCGCCCCTATCTGCTCTGGCTGATCCTGATCGTCGTGACCTTCATCCTGCAGAGCCAAAAAGATGCCGATGAGCTTTAGCCTGACCCAGATGATCCTGATCAGCGCCGCGTACCTGGCGGTGCTGTTCGGCGTCGCCTGGGTCAGCGAACGGGGCATGATCCCCCGGGCGATCATTCGCCACCCGCTGACCTACACCCTGTCGCTGGGCGTCTACGCCAGTGCCTGGGCGTTCTACGGCACGGTGGGCCTGGCCTACCAGTACGGCTATGGCTTTCTGTCCAGTTACCTCGGGGTCTCCGGCGCGTTCTTGCTGGCGCCGGTGTTGCTGTATCCGATCCTGAAGATTACCCGCACCTATCAGCTGTCTTCCCTGGCCGATTTGTTCGCGTTCCGTTTCCGCAGCACCTGGGCCGGGGCGCTGACGACCATCTTCATGCTGATCGGCGTGCTGCCGTTGCTGGCCTTGCAGATTCAGGCGGTGGCCGACTCCATCGGCATCCTCACCCGGGAGCCGGTCCAGCATCGCGTGGCCTTGAGCTTCTGTGCGCTGATTACCTTATTCACGATCTTCTTCGGTTCGCGCCATATCGCCACCCGCGAAAAGCATGAAGGCCTGGTGTTCGCGATTGCCTTCGAATCGGTGATCAAGTTGATCGCCATTGGCGGCGTCGGCCTGTATGCGCTGTATGGCGTGTTCGACGGCCCGCAACAGCTGGAATTGTGGCTGCTGCAAAACCAGACCGCCCTCGCGGCCCTGCATACGCCGCTACAGGAAGGGCCATGGCGCACGCTGCTGCTGGTGTTCTTCGCTTCGGCGATCGTGATGCCGCACATGTATCACATGACCTTTACCGAAAATCTCAACCCGCGCTCCCTGGTGAGCGCCAGCTGGGGCCTGCCGCTGTTCCTGCTGCTGATGAGCCTGGCCGTGCCGTTGATTCTCTGGGCCGGCTTGAAACTCGGCGCCACCACCAACCCGGAATACTTCACCCTGGGCATCGGTATCGCCGCCAACAGCAAAGCCCTGGCACTGCTGGCCTACATCGGTGGCTTGTCGGCGGCCAGCGGGCTGATCATCGTCACCACGCTGGCGCTGTCCGGGATGGCGCTGAACCACCTGGTGTTGCCGCTCTACCAGCCGCCGGCCGAAGGCAATATCTACCGCTGGCTGAAGTGGACCCGCCGGGCGCTGATCGTCGCGATCATCATGGCCGGCTACGGTTTCTACCTGATGCTGGGTGCCGAGCAGGACCTGGCCAACCTGGGCATCGTCGCCTTCGTCGCCACCCTGCAATTCCTCCCGGGCGTGCTGTCGGTCCTGTACTGGCCGACCGCCAACCGCCGCGGTTTCATCGCCGGCCTGCTCGCCGGGATCCTGGTGTGGCTGGTCACCATGCTGCTGCCGCTGGTGGGCAATCTGCAGGGTTTCTACATTCCGCTGCTGAACATGATCTACGTGCTGGACGACACCAGCTGGCACATGGCGGCCATCGCCTCGCTGGCAGCCAACGTGCTGATGTTCACCCTGATTTCGCTGTTCACCAACGCCAGCGCCGAAGAGGCCAGCGCCGCCGAAGCCTGCGCCGTGGATAACGTGCGTCGCCCGCAACGCCGGGAACTGCACGCCGCCTCCCCCCAGGAGTTCGCCACGCAGCTGGCCAAACCCTTGGGCGCCAAGGCCGCACAGAAAGAAGTCGAGCAAGCCCTGCGCGACCTTTATCTGCCCTTCGACGAGCGCCGGCCTTACGCCCTGCGCCGTTTGCGTGACCGCATCGAAGCCAATCTGTCCGGCCTGATGGGGCCGAGCGTGGCCCAGGACATGGTCGAAACCTTCCTGCCTTATAAGGCGGGCGGCGAAAACTACGTGACCGAAGACATCCACTTCATCGAAAGCCGGCTCGAGGATTACCATTCGCGCCTCACCGGCCTTGCCGCCGAACTCGATGCCCTGCGCCGCTATCACCGCCAGACCTTGCAGGAGTTGCCGATGGGCGTCTGCTCGCTGGCCAAGGATCAGGAAATCCTCATGTGGAACAAAGCCATGGAGGAATTGACCGGGATTGCCGCACAACGCGTAGTCGGTTCGCGCCTGAGCACCATCGCCGATCCGTGGAAAGCGCTGCTGCAAGGCTTCATCAATCTGCCCGACGAGCACTTGCACAAGCAGCACCTGGCCCTCGATGGCCAGACCCGCTGGCTGAACCTGCACAAAGCGGCGATCGATGAACCCCTGGCACCGGGTAACAGCGGCCTGGTGCTGCTGGTGGAAGACCTGACCGAAACCCAGATGCTCGAAGACAAGCTGGTGCATTCCGAGCGTCTGGCCAGCATCGGCCGCCTGGCCGCCGGCGTGGCCCATGAAATCGGCAACCCGATCACCGGCATCGCCTGTCTGGCGCAGAACCTGCGCGAAGAGCGCGAAGACGACAGCGAACTGAAGGAAATCAGCGGGCAGATTCTCGAACAGACCAAACGCGTGTCACGCATCGTTCAGTCGCTGATGAGCTTTGCCCACGCCGGCAGTCATCAGCACAGCGACGAGCCCGTCTGTCTGGCCGAAGTGGCCCAGGATGCCATCGGCCTGCTGGCCCTGAACCGACGCAATTTCGAAGTGCAGTTCTACAACCTGTGCGACCCCGACCACTGGGTCGAAGGTGACCCTCAGCGCCTGGCGCAAGTACTGATCAACCTGCTCTCGAACGCCCGTGACGCCTCGCCTCCCGGCAGTGCGGTGCGGGTCAAGAGCGAAGCCGGCGAACACACGGTCGATTTGATCGTCGAAGACGAAGGCAGCGGTATTCCCTCGAGCATCATGGACCGACTGTTCGAACCTTTCTTCACCACCAAGGATCCTGGCGAAGGCACCGGTCTGGGCCTTGCACTGGTCTATTCCATCGTTGAAGAGCATTATGGACAAATCACCATCGACAGCCCGGCTGATGTACAAAGCCAACGCGGCACCCGTATCCGGGTGACATTGCCGCGTCATGTCGAAGCGACGTCCGCTGTGAACTGAGACCGTCGAGAGTATCGAATCAATGCCGCACATTTTGATCGTCGAAGACGAAACCATTATCCGCTCCGCCTTGCGCCGCCTGCTGGAACGTAACCAGTACCAGGTCAGCGAAGCCGGTTCAGTGCAGGAAGCACAAGAACGTTTCACTATTCCCACGTTCGACCTGATCGTCAGTGACCTGCGCCTGCCTGGCGCCCCGGGTACCGAGCTGATCAAGCTTGGCCAGGGCACACCGGTGCTGATCATGACCAGCTACGCCAGCCTGCGGTCGGCGGTCGATTCGATGAAGATGGGCGCGGTGGATTACATCGCCAAGCCTTTCGATCATGACGAAATGCTCCAGGCCGTCGCGCGCATCCTGCGTGACCGCCAATCGGTGCAGGTCAGCGGCGAACCCGTTGCCGGCAAAGCCAGCAATGGCGCGGCAAAACCGGGTGTCGACAACAGCAACGGTGAAATCGGCATCATTGGCTCATGCCCGCCGATGCAGGATCTGTACAGCAAGATCCGCAAAGTCGCGCCGACCGACTCCAATGTCCTGATCCAGGGCGAGTCCGGTACCGGTAAAGAACTGGTGGCGCGTGCCCTGCACAACCTGTCCAGACGCGCCAAGGCGCCGATGATTTCGGTGAACTGCGCGGCCATTCCGGAAAGCCTGATCGAGTCCGAACTGTTCGGCCACGAAAAAGGCGCGTTCACCGGCGCCAGCGCCGGGCGTGCCGGCCTGGTAGAAGCGGCCGATGGCGGCACACTGTTCCTTGACGAAATCGGCGAACTGCCGCTGGAAGCCCAGGCTCGCCTGCTGCGCGTGCTGCAGGAAGGCGAAATTCGCCGGGTCGGCTCGGTGCAGTCGCAGAAGGTCGATGTACGCCTGATCGCCGCGACTCACCGGGACCTCAAGAGCCTGGCGAAGATCGGCCAGTTCCGTGAAGACCTTTATTACCGCCTGCACGTGATCGCCTTGAAACTGCCGGCCTTGCGCGAGCGCGGTGCGGACGTCAATGAAATTGCCAATGCCTTCCTGGCGCGGCAGAGCGCGCGAGTCAATCGCACCGACCTGAGGTTTGCCGCGGACGCCGAGCAGGCGATTCGTCACTATTCCTGGCCGGGTAACGTTCGCGAGCTGGAAAATGCCGTCGAGCGCGCGGTCATCCTGTGTGAGAGCCCGGAGATATCCGCCGAACTGCTGGGTATCGACATCGAGCTGAGCGACCTGGAAGAAGACGACTTCATCGGCCTGGCGCCGCAACAGGGTAACAGCGCCGGGAACAGCAGCCACGAGCCGACCGAAGACCTGTCACTGGAAGACTACTTCCAGCACTTCGTTCTAGAACATCAGGACCACATGACCGAAACCGAGCTGGCCCGCAAACTCGGGGTCAGTCGCAAATGCCTGTGGGAACGCCGCCAGCGCCTGGGCATCCCGCGGCGCAAGACCGGCGTGGCCAGCGAGAGCTGAACCGCAGCTGTCCGATGTGCGGGTAACACCCGACAAACGTGAAGAAACTGTTACCTGAGCTTTCTCACGTAACAGAAGCCGGGGCTTACGGTAACGAAGCCCCGGTTTTTTTGGGCCTCGAAAAACCCGTCCGGAGCACGCAACCCCTTGTTTTGCTGGGCCTCACAAAAGTTGGCACGCACCCTGCTATATGTTTGGTACAAGAACAATAACAAGCAATGCACAAGACAATAAAAATAAGACGAATCGACTCACGCACAATAAAAACAAGACGGCGAGAGGCGCAGCTAACTGATTCTTTTGGAGAGGCGTTGTATTTGGGGCGTGCCCCACGACCAGGCCGAGAATAATAAAAAACTGTCTTTAGGCAGTGCCTGAACTGGTTGGATCGCAAGATCACTGCAACACAGCGACCAAAGCAATCCGTTTGCTCTTGGCTCCCGATTGGGAGGGTCATGAAGGAAAATCTTCATGGCGAGGGCACTCAACAAAAACAAGAAGCCCGAATCAAAAATAAAAATAGAGCATGCAACTACTTTCTTGGGGAGCTTCGGCTCCCCTTGTAGTTTCCGCGATTCGCAACCCCATCCCCGCTTCCTGTGTAGGAGCGAGCTTGCTCGCGAAGCACCTGAGGACGTCGTTGGGTATCTGGCTGTACCCGTTATCGTTCACGACCATCGCGAGCAATCGAGCATCGACCGGCTGCTCCTACAGTGTCCTACACCATCCCCCGACTAAATGCTAGAATCCCCGCCCATCATGCGGTCATTCTTCGTTTTGGCCGAACATTCCTTCAAACAGTGCATCCCATGCTGAAGAAGCTGTTCCAGTCATTCCGTTCTCCCAAGCGTCATACGCAACACATTCGCAGCACGCCTGAAGTGCTCAACAGCGGCCAACATTCGCTGCAAAAGGCGCAGTTCAGCCGTTACGCGGTGAATATCGTCGAACGCCTGCAGAACGCCGGCTACCAGGCTTACCTGGTCGGTGGTTGCGTGCGTGACATGCTGCTCGGCATCACGCCAAAAGACTTCGACGTCGCCACCAGTGCCACCCCGGAACAGGTCCGGGCCGAATTCCGCAATGCGCGGATCATCGGGCGCCGGTTCAAACTGGTGCACATCCACTTTGGCCGCGAAATCATCGAAGTCGCGACCTTCCGCGCCAATCATCCGCAAAACGACGAGGAAGAAGACAGCAACCAGTCTTCCCGCAACGAGAGCGGACGCATCCTGCGCGACAACGTCTACGGCACGCTGGAAGAGGATGCGCAACGCCGCGACTTCACCATCAACGCCCTGTACTACGACCCGGTCAGTGAACGCATTCTCGATTACGCCAATGGCGTACACGACATTCGCAATCACTTGATCCGCCTGATCGGCGATCCGAAGCAACGCTACCAGGAAGACCCGGTGCGGATGTTGCGGGCCGTGCGATTTGCCGCCAAGCTGAATTTCGGCATCGAAAAACACAGCGCCGCGCCCATTCGTGAACTGGCGCCGATGCTGCGCGAGATCCCATCGGCCCGCCTGTTCGAAGAAGTACTCAAGTTGTTCCTCTCCGGTCATGCCGCGGACACCTTCGAGATGCTGGTCGACCTGCAGTTGTTCGATCCGCTGTTCCCGGCCAGTGCCGAAGCGCTGGAATACAACCCGACGTACACCCATACGCTGATCAGTGACGCCTTGAGCAACACGGACCTGCGGATCAAGCAGAACAAACCGGTGACCCCGGCGTTCCTCTTCGCTGCCTTGCTCTGGCCGGCCCTGCCGGCGCGCGTCCTGCGGTTGCAGGAACGTGGCATGCCGCCCATTCCGGCCATGCAGGAAGCGGCCCATGAACTGATTGCCGAACAGTGCCAGCGGATCGCGATTCCGAAACGCTTCACCATGCCGATCCGCGAAATCTGGGACATGCAGGAACGCCTGCCCCGCCGTAGCGGCAAACGTGCTGACTTGTTGCTGGACAATCCACGCTTCCGCGCCGGTTATGACTTCCTGCTGCTGCGCGAAAGCGCCGGCGAGCAGACCGACGGCCTGGGCGAATGGTGGACCGATTACCAGGACGCCAACGACAGCGAACGTCGGGACATGATCCGCGACCTCAGCGGCAAGGATGACGGCACCGGCGCCCCGCGCAAACGTCGTCGCAGCGGTGGCGCCAAGCGCAAACGCGCCGCTGGCGCACCGAGCGCCCCGGGCGAGTAAGCCATGGAACGCATCTACATCGGCATGGGCAGCAATCTGGCTGACCCCGCCGAACAATTACGCAGCGCGGTCGATGCGCTGGCGCAGTTGCCGCAGACCGAACTGGTCGGGGTTTCCGCGTTTTATCAAAGCGATTCGCTGCTGCCCGGGCAACCGCGATACACCAACGCGGTTGCCGCCCTCGATAGCACGCTGCCACCCCTGGAGCTGCTGGATGCGCTGCAAGCGATCGAAAACGAACAGGGCCGCGAGCGCCTGGAACGGTGGGGGCCGCGTACGCTGGACCTCGACATTGTGCTGTTCGGTGATCGGCTGATCGACGAGCCTCGCCTCAAAGTGCCTCATTACCACCTGCAGGAACGGGCTTTCGTCCTGTATCCCCTGGCCGAACTGGCGCCTGCGGGCTTGCGTCTGGCTGATGGCCGCTGCCTGACAGAATTGCTCGCAGCTTGCCCATTCGTCGGCCTGGAACGCCTCCCCCCGAATTGACGCAGATCCCCTGTGGGAGCGGGCTTGCTCGCGAATGCGGTGTGTCAGGCAACATGTGTGCGGAATGATCCACCGCATTCGCGAGCAAGCCCGCTCCCACAGTGATCTGTGTCGAATATAAGACCTGCGCTTGCTGAAACGCATCAGTTACCCCGGTAACACCCCACACGTAACAACGCGGTAACACACCCAATTGACTTCCCGAGTTCTCCTCACGACTATAGGCGTCCCGCTGCCGCCAATACGGCGTTAAAGGGCGCAATCCAGGCCTTCAAAGCACGACAACAGACCGTGCGCCTGTATTTAACGAAGAATCACGCGCGTTACTCGCAGTAGTTTCCACAGCGCCTGAATGAGGAACTTTTCATGCCAGCCATCACCCTGACCACGCTGCAAGGTCTCAAGCAAAAAGGTGAAAAAATCACCATGCTGACCTGCTATGACGCCACTTTCGCCCACGCTTGCAATGAAGCGGGTATCGAAGTGCTGCTGGTGGGCGACTCCCTCGGCATGGTTTTGCAGGGTCACGACAGCACCCTGCCGGTCACCACCGCTGAAATGGCTTATCACGTGGCAGCCGTCAAACGCGGCAACGCCGATGCGTTGATTCTTGCCGACCTGCCCTTCATGGCCTACGCCACCACCGAACAAGCCATGACCAACAGCGCGCTGTTGATGCAGGCCGGTGCGCACATGGTCAAGGTCGAAGGTGCCTTGTGGCTCGCGGACTCGATCCGTCTGCTGGCCGAGCGCGGCATTCCGGTATGCGCGCACATGGGGCTGACGCCACAGTCGGTGAACATCCTTGGCGGTTACAAAGTCCAGGGCCGCAACGAAAACCAGGCGCGGCAGATGCGTGCCGACGCGATCTCCCTCGAACAGGCTGGCGCGGCAATGCTGCTGCTCGAATGCGTGCCGAGTGAACTGGCCGAAGAAATCACCCAGGCGGTGAAGATCCCGGTGATCGGCATCGGTGCCGGCAGCGGCACTGATGGCCAGGTATTGGTTCTGCACGACATGCTGGGGCTGTCCATCACCGGCCGCGTGCCAAAGTTCGTGAAGAACTTCATGACTGGCCAAACCAGCATTCACGCGGCCTTGAGCGCCTACGTCGCTGAAGTCAAAGCGGCCTCTTTCCCAGGTATCGAACACGGATTCTCTGCATGAACACCGTCAAAACCGTACGCGAACTGCGGGCCGCCGTGGCCCGCGCCCGCAGCGAAGGCAAGCGCATCGGCTTCGTGCCGACCATGGGCAACCTGCACAGCGGGCATGTCGCGCTGATTACCAAAGCCAGCCAACGGGTGGATTTCGTGGTCGCGAGCATTTTCGTCAATCCGCTGCAATTCGGCGCGGGCGAAGACCTCGACAAATACCCCCGGACCCTCGCCGCCGACCAGGAAAAATTGCTCCAGGCCGGGTGCCATTTGCTGTTCGCGCCCTCCGTCCAAGAGATGTACCCCGACGGCATCGCCGGCCAGACCCGAGTCAGTGTTCCGCAACTCTCCGAAGGTTTGTGCGGTGCCAGCCGTCCCGGGCATTTCGAAGGGGTGGCGACGGTCGTCAGCAAGTTGTTCAACATGGTCCAGCCGGACCTGGCAATTTTCGGCCAGAAAGACTTCCAGCAATTGGCGGTGATCAAATCCCTGGTCCATGACCTGAACATGCCGATCCAGATCATTGGTGAACCGACCGTGCGTGCGGCCGACGGCCTGGCGCTGTCGTCGCGCAATGGCTTTCTCAGTGAAGAGCAGCGGGCCGTTGCGCCAATTGTGTATCGCACGCTGTCGTCGATTGCCGAAGCCATCAAACAAGGCGACCGCGATTTCCCTGGGTTGATCTCGGCACAGATCCAGCAGCTTGAAGCGGCTGGCCTGCGCCCTGATTACCTGGAGATTCGCCACGCCCAGACGTTGCGCCCGGCGACTGCACAGGATCGGGACCTGGTGATTCTGGTGGCGGCTTTCCTCGGCACCACGCGGTTGATCGACAACCTGCACCTGAACCTCGACGCGTCCGCCTGACCACCGCAACCCCCTGTAGGAGCTGGCTTGCCAGCGAAGGCGGCATGTCATTCAGCATCAATATCGACTGATACACCGCAATCCCTTGTAGGAGCTGGCTTGCCAGCGAAGGCAGGGTGTCAGTCGACACATGTATTAACTGACACACCGCCTTCGCTGGCCAGTTCCTACAGGGTTCTGAGGCAGTTTCAACACCGCATTCCTGCCTTCGATCATGTTGGCAATCCTGTCCGATCGATCGAAACCAAAATCCTCCTCCCCCTCCGTCTGTCGGACTGTTCCTCGGCCAGATGTTAAAAAAGTACCGGAAACAGGTCAGACAAAGTCAAGACAGATCACCGCGCGGGAGTTACTGTATTCGCCCTGCGCCATGAAATCGTGTCGACGCAGTTGACCGGAACGCCCACCCACAGCGTTCCGCGATTTTTAGTGTTCAAAAGGCCGTTCAAGTAAAAAGGAAACCCGCAGCGATGGCGTACTACCGCACTCCTCACGATGTGACCGCTCTGCCCGCCTGGCAAGCGTTGAATGACCACCGCCAAGCCATGCAGGATTTCAGCATGCGCGAAGCCTTTAATGCCGATCCGCAGCGCTTTACTCAATTCACCCTCAGCAGCTGTGGTCTGTTTCTCGACTATTCGAAGAACCTGATCAACGCCGAGACCCGCAATCTGCTGGTGGGCCTGGCCAACGAAGTCGACCTCCAGGGCGCGATCAAAGCGCTGTTCGACGGCGAAATCGTCAACTCCTCGGAAGGTCGTCCGGCCTTGCACACCGCCCTTCGCCGCCCGGTGGGCGACAAGCTGTCGGTCAACGGCGTCAACGTGATGCCGGAAGTGCACAAGGTACTGAACCAGATCACCGACCTCGTGGGCCGTATTCACGATGGTCTGTGGCGTGGTTACACCGAGAAGCCAATCACCGACGTGGTGAACATCGGTATCGGTGGCTCCTTCCTCGGCCCGGAGCTGGTCTCCGAAGCGCTGCTGTCCTACGCGCAAAAAGGCGTGCGCTGCCATTACCTGGCAAACATCGACGGCAGCGAGTTCCACGAACTGACCATGAAGCTGCGCGCCGAGACCACGCTGTTCATCGTCTCGTCGAAATCCTTCAACACCCTCGAAACCCTGAAGAATGCCCAGGCCGCGCGTGCCTGGTACCTGGCTCAAGGTGGTTCGGAGGCCGAGCTGTATCGTCACTTCATCGCCGTCTCCAGCAACAACGCGGCGGCCGTGGCGTTCGGTATCCGCGAAGAAAACATCTTCCCGATGTGGGATTGGGTCGGCGGGCGTTACTCGCTGTGGTCGGCCATCGGCCTGCCGATTGCCCTGGCCATCGGTATGTCGAACTTCAAGGAACTGCTGTCCGGTGCCTACACCATGGACCAGCACTTCCAGAGCGCGCCATTCGATCAGAACATGCCGGTGCTGCTGGCGTTGCTCGGTGTCTGGTACGGCAACTTCTGGGGCGCGCAGAGCCATGCGATCCTGCCGTACGACCACTACCTGCGTAACATCACCAAACACCTGCAACAGCTGGACATGGAATCCAACGGCAAGAGCGTGCGTCAGGACGGCACTCCCGTGTCCACCGACACCGGCCCGGTCATCTGGGGTGGCGTGGGTTGCAACGGCCAGCACGCCTATCACCAGTTACTGCACCAGGGCACCCAACTGATCCCGGCCGACTTCATCGTGCCGATCGTCAGCTTCAACCCGGTGTCCGACCACCACCAGTGGCTGTACGCCAACTGCCTGTCGCAAAGCCAGGCGCTGATGCTGGGCAAGAACCGCACCGAGGCAGAAGCCGAATTGCGTGACAAGGGCGTGAGCGAAGAAGACGTGCAGAAAATCGCACCGCACAAGGTGATTCCGGGCAACCGTCCGAGCAACACCCTGGTGGTCGAGCGCATCAGCCCGCGTCGTCTCGGCGCGTTGGTGGCGATGTACGAACACAAAGTCTTCGTGCAAAGCGTGGTCTGGGGCATCAACGCCTTCGACCAGTGGGGCGTGGAGCTGGGCAAGGAGCTGGGCAAAGGCGTCTACAACCGCCTGGTCGGCAAAGAAGAAACCCCGGCTGACGATGCTTCCACCCAAGGCCTGATCAACTACTTCCGCGGTCGTCACCGCGGGTGATTTGACGCCACTCCCTGCAGGAGCTGGCTTGCCAGCGACAGCGGTGTGTCAGTCAACTTGAATGTTGACAGATACGCGGCCTTCGCTGGCAAGCTAACCTTGTAGGAGCTGGCTTGCCAGCGAAGGCGGTGTGTCAGCAACCTATGTGTCGACTGATACGCCGCCTTCGCTGGCAAGCCAGCTCCTACGAGGGTCGTGTAGCTCCCCTCTTGTCTCAAAACAAGAATAAGGAACCGTCATGTTCGATATCAGCACATTCCCCAAAGCCGATGCCGTCCGCCGGGCTGCAAACCTCAGTCAAGACGACTACCACCGCCTCTACCGCCAATCCATCGAACATCCCAGCACCTTCTGGGCCGAACAGGCCACTCGTTTTCTTGACTGGAGTACGCCCTGGGACACCGTCCAGCGTTACAACCTGAAAACCGGTGAGGCCAGCTGGTTCGCCGGCGGGAAGTTGAATGTCAGTTACAACTGCATCGACCGTCACCTGGAAAAGCGCGGCGATCAGGTCGCAATCATCTGGGAAGGCGACGACCCCGCTGAATCCGTACAGATCACCTACAAAAAACTGCATCTCAACGTCTGTCGCCTGGCCAACGTGCTCAAAAGCCGTGGCGTGAAGAAAGGCGACCGGGTGTGCATCTACATGCCGATGATCCCCGAAGCGGCCTATGCCATGCTCGCCTGCACCCGGATCGGTGCGGTGCATTCGGTGGTGTTTGGCGGTTTCTCCCCGGACTCTGTACGCGACCGGATTCTCGACGCCGACTGCCGTACCGTGATCACCGCCGATGAAGGCGTGCGCGGCGGTAAAGTCGTGCCGCTCAAGCAGAAGGTCGACAAGGCGCTGCTAAGTTGCCCGAACGTCAGCACGGTCATTGTGGTCGAGCGCACCCAGGGCGAGGTTGACTGGGTCGAAGGTCGCGATCTCTGGTATCACCAGGCGCTGGATGAGGTCAGTGACGATTGCCCGCCTGAGCCCATGGACGCTGAAGACCCGCTGTTCATCCTCTACACCTCCGGCAGCACAGGTAAACCCAAAGGTGTGGTGCACACCACGGGTGGCTATCTGCTGCAGGTGGCAATGACCTTCAAGTACGTGCTCGACTACCGCGACGACGAGGTGTTCTGGTGCACCGCCGACGTCGGCTGGGTCACCGGCCACAGCTACATCGTCTACGGTCCGCTGGCCAACGGCGCCACCACCCTGATCTTCGAAGGCGTGCCAAGCTATCCAAGCAGCTCGCGTTTCTGGCAGGTCATCGACAAGCACCACGTGAACATCTTCTACACCGCACCGACTGCCCTGCGCTCGCTGATGCGCGAAGGTCTCGAACCCTTGAAGGAAACGTCCCGCGCGAGCCTCAGATTACTCGGCAGTGTCGGTGAGCCGATCAACCCGGAAGCCTGGGAATGGTACTTCAATGCCGTCGGCGAGCAGCGTTGCCCGATCGTCGACACCTGGTGGCAGACCGAAACCGGCGGCATCATGCTCAGCCCCCTGGTCAGCGCCCAACGAATCAAACCCGGTTGCGCCACGCAACCGATGTTCGGCGTGCAGCCGGTGCTGCTGGATGAAGTGGGCAAGGAGATCAAGGGTGCCGGCAGCGGCGTGCTGGCGATCAAATCCAGCTGGCCGGCGCAGATCCGCAGTGTCTACGGGGACGCGCAACGGATGGTCGACACTTACTTCAAGCCGTACCCCGGCTATTATTTTACCGGCGACGGCGCGCGGCGCGACGAAGACGGCGACTACTGGATCACCGGCCGTATCGACGACGTGATCAATGTTTCCGGACACCGCATCGGCACCGCCGAAGTGGAAAGCGCCCTGGTGCTGCATGACAGCATCGCCGAAGCGGCGGTGGTCGGCTATCCCCACGATGTCAAAGGCCAGGGCATCTACGCCTTCGTCACCCCCATGAACGGCACCGAACCCAATGACGAACTGAAGAAAGAATTGCTGGCGCATGTCAGCCAGGAAATCGGCAGTTTCGCCAAACCGGACTTGATCCAGTGGGCTCCGGCGTTGCCGAAAACCCGTTCAGGCAAGATCATGCGGCGGATTCTGCGCAAGATTGCGTGCAACGAGCTGGACACGCTGGGCGACACGTCGACCCTGGCTGATCCCAGCGTGGTGCAGGAGCTGGTCGATAAACGCCTGAACCAGTAAGGTGTGCACGCGCCCTTGTAGGAGCTGGCTTGCCAGCTCCTACAGGGGGGCGCATCAGGCCCGCGCCAGATACTTCTTCCCCCTCCGAGTCGCCATGGAATTCATCCGCACCCGCATCGAAACCCAGATCATGAGCCTGACAGGCCTGTCCCTGGGCAAGCTCGACCTGGAAAACCCCAAGGGCGATCCCGGCCTGTTCGGACCCGATTCGGTGAGCTGGCAAGTGCATGGCGACTTCAGCAGCATGCTGATCGGCGGCATCAGTGCCCTGATGCTGCAAGCCCTGCATCCATTGGCCCTGGCCGGGGTCTGGGACCATTCGAATTTTCGCCAGGACATGCTCGGCCGCTTGCGCCGCACCGGGCAATTCATTTCCGGCACCACGTTCGGTTCACGAAAGGACGCCGACTGGCTGATCGAGAAAGTCCGCACCATCCACCTGCAAGTGACCGGCACGGCCCCTGATGGCCGGCCTTATGCCGCCAGCGACCCCGAGCTGCTGACCTGGGTCCATGTGGCCGAAGTCAGCCATTTCCTCGCCGCGCACCTGCGTTACCGCAACCCGAAGCTGTCGCTGGCCGATCAGGATCGCTATTACGCCGAAATCGCCATGGTTGCAGAGCGTCTGGGCGCACGCGATGTACCCCGGTCACGACAGGCCATTGCCGATTACCTTGAGCACATGCGCCCACAACTATTGTGCGACGAGCGCAGTCGGGAAGTGGTGCGACTGCTGTTGAACGCCCCCGCCCCCAGCCGCCTGGCCAAGCCGTTCGGCGGCTTGATGATGCAGGCCGGGATCGACCTGCTGCCGGACTGGGCCAGCGACATGCTGGGCGTGAACCAGGGCCCGCTGCAACGCAAGCTGATCCGCGCCAGCGTCAATCGCAGTGCGCCGATGTTGCGCTGGGCGGTGCGTAATGGGTCGGTACAACGGGCCAGGCGACGGATGGGGTTGTAGGAGCGATATTTGCTGGCGGAAGCTTGACCGTCGACGAGTATCTACAAAATCGCACCCTGTAGGAGCGAGCTCGCTCGCGAAGAACGCAAGGACGACACGTGCTGTTTGATACTGCGGGTTATCGTTGGCGCCCATCGTCGGAACGCCGCCCCGAGCAAATTCGCTCCCACAGGTTCTTCATGGCTCAAACTGTTAAACTCCCGCGCCCAAATTCCCTTCTGCAAGGCGCCCAGCATGTCTTCCTTGAATCAGGCGCTGCGCGCCGCCCTCGATCATCGCCAGGACCTGCTCGCCGAGCTGCACCAGCAAGGCACCGATTGCTATCGGCTGTTCCATGGCAGCCAGGAAGGTGCTGGCGGCCTGACAATTGACCGCTACGGCCCGCAACTGCTGGTGCAAAGCTTCCACCAGCCCCTGGTGCGCGATGCCCTGCTGCAACTGCACGACACTGTCAATCAGCACCTCGGCCTCGACACCCTGCTGGTGTACAACGACCGCTCCGGGGGCAACTCGCGCATCGACCGCGAAGACGCGGTCTACCGTGCCGATGAAGCCGCCCTGCAAGACCTGATCGGCCATGAATGGGGCCTGAACTATAGGGTTCGCGGACGCCATGCAGGCCAGGACCCACTGCTGTTCCTCGACCTGCGCAACGCCCGGGGCTGGGTCAAGGCGCACAGCCAGGACAAAACAGTGCTGAACCTGTTCGCCTATACCTGCGGCGTCGGTTTGAGCGCCGCAGCCGGTGGTGCCAGCGAGGTGTGCAACCTGGACTTCGCCGAAGGCAACCTGGCGGTCGGTCGCGAGAACGGCCTGCTCAATCCGCAGCTGCCAGGCATGCAGTTCATCCAGTCCGACTACTTTCCGGCGATCCGGCAGTTGGCCGGCCTGCCGATCAGCCAGCGTCGCGGGCAGAAACTACCGAGTTATCCGCGCCTGGAACCACGCCAGTACGATCTGGTGCTGCTGGACCCGCCGGCCTGGGCCAAGAGCGCATTCGGCACCGTCGACCTGCTGCGCGACTACCAGAGCCTGCTGAAACCGGCGTTATTGACCACCGCCGACGATGGCGTGCTGATCTGCTGCAACAACCTGGCAAAAGTCAGCATGGACGACTGGCGCGAACAGGTTTTGCGCTGTGCCGAGAAGGCCGGGCGGCCGGTGCGCGAGTGGACAGTGATGAAACCGGGCGGCGATTTCCCGTCCATGGACCAACAGCCGCCGCTGAAAACGCTGATCCTGCAACTCTGAGATTCAGCAATAACGTAAAACAAATCCTCAAAGCGCAGTGACTTCGGAACCAGAATCGCGTGCCATACTCCAAGGCACTCCGATTCAGACAAATGAAGCCGCACATGCCCAAAGGATTGATTCGCGCCATTGGCGCTCTGTTGACCGCGCTGGCCCTCTACAGCCTGCTGGGGTTTCTGATTTTGCCGGGTATCGCGTTGCGAGTGGCCAACCAGCAGTTGGCCAACTATGCCACGACGCCCGCCACGATCCAGCGAATCGAGCTCAACCCGTTCAGCCTTGAGGTCACCCTCTGGGGCCTTGTCATTGGTGAGCCGGGCAAGGAACAGGTCGGCTTCGAGCGCCTGTACGCCAATCTGCAGATCGACAGCCTCTGGACCAAGGCGCTGCACCTGTCTGATATCGAGCTGGACAAACCCAAGACTGAAATCCTCTTCGGCAAGGACGGCAAGCTCAACCTGCTAGGGTTGTTCAAACTGCCCGCCAGCGAGCCGACTCCGGCCGATCCGGATGCCAAACCGTTCCCCCTGCGGGTCGAGCGCGTCAAACTGGCTGGCGGTTACGTGCACTTCCAGGACGCACGGCCGAGCGAGCCCATCGAATTCCTCTACGACAAGCTCGACTTCGAGCTGAAGAACCTCAGCACCCTGCCCGAAGACAGTGCCGACATGACGTTGATGGCCGTCGGCCCGGGCGGTGGACGGCTCGACTGGACCGGCAACTTCAGCCTGATCCCGCTTGCCTCCGAAGGTAAGCTGAAAATCACCGATGGCAAGATGAAGTCCTTTTGGCCCTATGTGCGCGACGCAGTGCCACTGGTGCTCGAAGAGGGCGTCCTCAACCTCAGCACCGACTACAAGCTGAACTTGTCCAAGGAAACCGAGCTGCTGCTGAGTAACGTCGCAGTCAGTGTTGCGCCCTTCGCCATCAAGGCTCCGGACGGCCGACCGCTGGCGAAACTGGCGCGCCTGGACATCAGCGAAACCACAGTGGACCTGGCCAGGCAACAAGTAGTGGTCGGCAAGATCCGCAGCAATAAACTGGAGACCTGGGCGGCCCTTGAAGCGGACGGACAACTCGATTGGCAGAAGCTGTTCGCCAGCCAACCATCCAAAGCGGCGGTCAAAGCCAAAGCCGAACCGGTGAGTACGCCAGCCGCCGCCGATTCGCCAAAACCTGAACCTGCCCCGCCGAGCAAGCCTTGGCAAGTGCTGCTCAAAGACGTGCAACTGCGCGATTACCAGGTGCATCTGGCCGACCGCAAGGCGCAACCGCCCGTGGCACTGGACGTCGGCCCGCTGAACCTGGACTTGCAGAATTTCGACAGCCTCAATGGCTCGCCCTTCAAACTCAAGGTCGATACGGGCGTGGGCAAGCAAGGCAAGCTTCTGGCGGACGGAGAGGTCAACCTGGCCCCGGTCAGCGCCAGACTGAACGTGCACACCAAGGACATCGACCTGCGGGTCGCGCAGTCCTATATCAACCCGTTCATTCGCCTCGAACTGCGCAGTGGCATGCTCGGCAGTGATCTGGTAGTCGATCTGAAAAGCACCGAGCCACTGGCATTCAGCGTTACTGGCCGCGCCCAGGTCGATCAGCTACACACCCTCGACACCCTGAAAACCCGTGACTTTCTCAAGTGGCAGCAACTGGTGCTCGAAGGCCTGAACTACCAGCACGGCGACAGCCTGTCGATCGACAAGGTCAACCTGTTCCAGCCCTATGCGCGCTTCATGATCAACGACGACCGCACCACTAACGTCGATGACCTGCTGATCCCGCAACCGCCTGACGCCAGTACCAGGACCGCCGCCGCCAAACCCGCCGCCAAGGACAAACCACTGGGCATCCACATTGGCGGCATTGCCATCAATGACGGCTCGGCCAACTTCGCCGACTTCAGCCTGACGCCGAACTTCGCCACTGCCGTCCAACAGCTCAATGGACAGATCGGCACCATCGACAGTCGCCAGGCGAAACCGGCCAGTGTCGACATCAAAGGCAAGGTCGACCGCTATGCACCGGTGACCATCAAGGGTTCGGTCAACCCGTTCGACCCGATGGCCAGTCTCGACATCGCCACCAGTTTCAAACGGGTGGAACTGACGACCCTGACGCCTTACTCCGGCAAATTCGCGGGCTACCGCATCCGCAAGGGCCGGCTCAATCTCGACCTGCACTACATGATCACCAAAGGCCAGTTAAAGGCCGAAAACAAGGTGGTGGTCGAACAGCTGCAACTGGGTGAAAAAGTCGACAGTCCGGATGCGGTAAGCCTGCCATTGAAACTCGCCATCGCCTTGCTGAAAGACGTGGACGGCAAGATTTCCATCGAGCTGCCGGTGACCGGCGACCTGAACAACCCGCAGTTCAGCGTCATGCCTATCATCTGGCAGACCCTGCGCAACCTGGTCGTCAAGGCTGCCGCTGCGCCATTCAAGATGATTGGTGGCCTGGTCAGTGGCGGTGGTTCGCAAGATCTGGGCACGGTCTCGTTTGCGCCGGGTTCCAGCGACCTGAGCAAGGAGGCCGAGGGCTCGTTGATCAAACTGTCCCAGGCGCTCAAGGAACGTCCGGCCCTGCGCCTGGAAATCGAAGGGACTGCTGCGCAAAGCAGCGATGGTCCGCTGATTGCCGAGCAACGCCTGGAACGGGAATACAAGTACAACTACTACAAAATGCTGCAACGCCGCGGTGACAAGGTACCGGCCAAAGCCGCGCTGGTGGAGGTCCCGGACAGCGAGAAAGGCCCGCTGCTGGAAGGCATTTACCGCACACGCCTGAAGACTCAACCCCCCGCCGAATGGAAGGATCTGGGCAAGGAAGAACGCACCGCGAAAATGCGTGAGGGCGTGATCAAATTCTGGAGCTCCAGCGATGTGTTGTTGCGACAGCTGGGTCAGGATCGCGCCAGCAGCATCAAGGACTATCTGGTCGACAAGACTCAGTTGGCCGACGAGCGCGTGTACTTCGTCGACGCCAGCCTGGGTCAGCCGGAAAGCGACGGTCGGGTGATTACGCCACTGCACCTGGACGCCGAATGATGCTCAGACGATTGCTGACAGGCCTGGCTCTGGCGCTGGCCGCCAGTCATGCCTGCGCCGCGGAGACCCTGCGCTGCGGCAGTCAATTGATAAGCGTCGGGGACAGGTCCGGCGAGGTGCTGCAGAAATGCGGTGAGCCAGTCAGCCGTGATGTGTTGGGCTACAAACGCAGCGCCGATCGACGGGAGGAGTTCCAGGTCGAGGAATGGACCTATGGGCCCAATGGCGGGATGTACCAGTATTTGCGGTTTGAAGGTAATCGCTTGAAGCAGATCACCAGCAAACGCGGTAACTGAAGATCAAAAGATCGTCCAAATGGATTGAATACCTGTAGGAGCCGGCTTGCCGGCGAAGGCGGTGTGTCAGTCGACACAGTTATTGACTGACAGACCGCCTTCGCCG
>NZ_MULM01000129.1:0-40865 GCF_002029345.1 Pseudomonas sp. VI4.1 | reverse complement strand
CAAGCCCGGCTCCCACAGGATCAATGCAGTCCTTGTGGGAGGCGGGCTTGCCCGCGAAGAGGCCGTCATGATCGGAGCATGTTCCGGATCAGAACAAGAGATTCAAATCAGCGCTGAACAACCTGTAGGGTGTTCTGCTCTTTCGGCAGAACCCGCTTGGCAACCACATAGTGTTTTTCCCAATACGGTTTGTTCAGGGTGTCGATGCTGACCGATTTGCCACGGCGAGGTGCGTGGATAAAGCGGTCGTTGCCCAGGTAGATGGCAACATGATTGACCCTGCGACTCTTGATGTTGAAGAAAATCAGGTCGCCAGGCTTCAGATCCTTGCGATCGACTTTCTCGCCATGACCGCTGGCCATGGCGTTCGACGTGCGCGGCAGGTCAAACGTGGCGTCGTTGAACGCGTATTTCACCAGGCCGCTGCAATCGAAACCTTTGCTTGGGCTGCTGCCGCCCCAACGGTACGGAGTGCCGAGCACGTTGACGGCGCGGCTCAGCACATTGCTGCTTTCCTTACTCGCCATTGGCGGAACCAGGCTGCTCTTGTTCTTGCTGGTGCTGGTATTGCTGCTGTTCAGGTAAGGGGAACGTGGTCCTGCTTTCTTGTACTTGCTCGAAGGAACAGATACATGGGATTTGGGGGTGTAACCATTAACGTTTGGAAGACGTTGCTCACGGTTGGTGGCGTGGGCGGCCAGGGGCAATAATAGGCAAATGGTTAGCCATGTCTTGAAAAATGGACGCATTAGGCAAGGCTCATATGGGTGAACGCGCAACTTTATAACAGCTTTTTGGTCTTTTTTAAGTCCGTTGGTCGATTCCGCCTGGTCGCAAAGGAACCAAATAAGCAAAAAGTTGACGCGGGTTTTGGCAATAAGTCTTTTGCGAACAAGGCTTTGGCGCAGATTGACGTGGCCGGATGCCATGCGTCGGCCACCTGTAAAAAAGTCACAAAGTTTTAAAGAATATTTATCTATCGTGTGAATCGAGGTCCTCCATGAACACCTATCAACACCCCGTTCCACATCAGGACACCCACAGCAAAGTGATCGGCTACCTGCTGTGGATTTTCGGTTTTACCGGGGCTCACCGCTTCTATTACGGCAAGCCGGTGACCGGGACGATCTGGTTCTTCACCCTCGGTTTGCTGGGTATTGGCTGGCTGATCGATCTGTTTCTGATCCCGGCCATGGACCGTGAAGCGGACTTGCGATTTACCGCCGGGCCTATCGAATACAACGTTGCCTGGATTCTGCTGACGTTTCTTGGGGTGTTCGGCGTACACCGGATGTATCAGGGCAAGTGGATCAGCGGGTTGTTGTACCTGCTGACGGGCGGGTTGTTCTTTCTGGGGGTGCTGTATGACTTCTGGACCTTGAACGACCAGGTGTCGATTCGCAATGCGCAGAACAGAGGCGCCTTCCAGTAAGTCTTCGCGAGCAAGCCCGCTCCCACAGTGGATCTTTAGTGAACACAAAAATTGTGTACACCACCGATCAAATGTGGGAGCGGGCTTGCTCGCGAATGCAGGCGACTCGTTCTTAAGCCTGGTGAGTGATGCGCCCATCCACCAGGGTGTACCGCACCACACCCGGCAAACTGTGCCCCATGAACGGGCAGTTCTCACCCTTGGACCGCCAGGTTTCGCCGGCCACGGTCGAGGTTGCAGGGTCGAACAGCACGATATCCGCCGCCCCACCCACCGCCAACTTGCCCGCCGGCAGGCGCAAGGCCTCGGCAGGTCCGGCGCTGAGGCGCGCCAATAACGTTGGCAGGTCCAGCAAACCGTCTTCCAGCAACGTCATCGCCAGTGGCAGCAACAACTCGACGCTGCTGATGCCCGGTTCGGTGGCACCGAAGGGCGCCAGTTTCGCGTCCCGCTCATGGGGCTGATGATGGCTGGAAATCGCTGATATCACACCGGACTTCACCGCCTCGCGCAGGCCATCGCGGTCGGCACGGGTGCGCAGCGGCGGCTGGACGTGATAGAGGCTGCTGAAGTCGATCAGCGCTTCATCCGTCAGAATCAGCTGGTACAGCGCGACATCGGCCGTTACCGGCAGGCCGCGCGCCTGGGCCTGGGCGATCAGGGCGACGCCGCGTGCGCTGGTGAGCTGGCTGAAGTGCGCGCGCACGCCGCTTTGCTCGACCAGCAACAGGTCCCGGGCCAGGGCCACGGTCTCGGCCGTTTCCGGAATGCCCGGCAAACCGAGAAAACTGGCGGTCGGGCCATCATGGGCCAGGCCACCTTCGGCCAGATCATGGTCCTGGGAGTTGAAAATCACCGTCAGGTCGAAGGTCGCGGCGTATTCCAGCGCCCGGCACAAGGTGCGGGTGTTGCGGAAGCTCTCCAGGCCATTGCCGAAAGCCACGCAGCCGGCATCGCGCAATGCCACGAGCTCTGCCAGCTGTTCGCCGTCCAGGCCTTTGCTCAGGGCGCCAATCGGAAACACCTTGGTGTTGCCTGCCTCGCGGGCGCGATCGAGGATCAGTTCGGCCACGGCCGAGGTGTCCAGCACCGGTTTGGTCTGCGGTGGGCAGCACAGGCTGGTCACGCCGCCGGCTGCGGCAGCGCGGGTTTCGCTGATGATCGAACCTTTGCGGCTGTAACCCGGTTCGCGCAGGGCGACGTTCAGGTCAACCAGGCCAGGCGCGGCCACCAGGCCTTGGGCGTCGATGGTGTCGACGGCGACAAAACCGGCCGGGGCGGCGCCAATGGCGACGATCTTGCAGGCTTCAACGTGGATATCAGTCACTTGATCCAGGCCGCTGCTTGGATCGATAACGCGGGCGCCGAGAATGCTGAGCTTCACTGGGCGTTCTCCTGCTCGAATTGGCCTTGCTCGAATTGACGTTGCGCAGTCTGCCCGCTCATGGCCATGGACAGCACGGCCATACGAATGGCGATGCCATAGGTCACCTGGTTGAGGATCACCGAGTGCGGGCCGTCCGCCACGGCGGACTCGATCTCCACCCCACGGTTGATCGGCCCCGGGTGCATGACGATGGCATCCGGTTTGGCGCCGGCCAGGCGCGCGGTGGTCAGGCCGAACAGGCGGTAGAACTCGCCTTCGCTCGGCAGCAGGCCGCCGGCCATGCGCTCGCGCTGCAGGCGCAGCATGATCACCACGTCGACATCTTTCAGGCCTTCGGTCATGTCGGTGTAGACCTTGACGCCGTATTGCTCGACGCCGATCGGCAGCAGGGTTTTCGGCGCGATCACGCGGATGTCCGGGCAACCGAGGGTTTTCAGGGCCAGCATGTTCGAACGCGCGACCCGCGAATGCAGGATGTCGCCGACGATGGCCACCGAGAGGTTTTCGAAGCTGCCTTTGTGCCGACGGATGGTGAGCATGTCGAGCATGCCCTGGGTCGGGTGGGCATGTCGGCCGTCGCCGCCATTGATGATCGCCACTTGCGGGCAGACGTGCTCGGCAATGAAGTGGGCCGCGCCGGAGTCACCGTGACGCACGACGAACATGTCGGCGGCCATGGCTTCCAGGTTGCGCAGGGTATCGAGCAGGGTTTCCCCCTTGCTCGCCGACGATGTGGACACGTTGAGGGTGATCACGTCGGCCGACAGCCGCTGGGCCGCCAGTTCAAAGGTGGTGCGGGTGCGGGTGGAGTTCTCGAAGAACACGTTGCACACGGTCTTGCCCCGCAGCAACGGGACTTTTTTCACCGCCCGGGCGCCGACTTCGAGGAACGAGTCCGCGGTGTCGAGGATTTCCGTCAGCAACTCGCGGCGCAGACCGTCGAGCGAGAGGAAGTGGCGCAGCTGGCCCTGATCATTGAGCTGCAGCGGGCGCTTGGTTTCTAGAGGCGTCATCGCGAGGGGGACTCTCAATAGGGCGAATTAAAAGGCGAGGTCTTGCAGTTCGAGCTTGAGCTCCGGACCGGACAGTTTCACGCGCTCGTGGGCGGCCAGCGACAGGGTCGCGCCCACTACGTCCGGGCGAATCGGCAACTCGCCGGCGTCCAGGTCCAGCAGGCAGACCAGCGTCACGCTGGCCGGGCGGCCGTAGTCGAAGAGTTCATTCAGGGCGGCGCGGATGGTCCGGCCACTCATCAGCACGTCGTCGATCAGCACCAGATGCTGGCCTTCGATCTCGAAGGGCAGGGCGGACGGGCGCACTTGCGGGTGCAGGCCGTTCTGGCTGAAGTCGTCACGGTAGAAGGAAACGTCCAGCGTGCCCAAGGGCGAGTCGCTGCCCAGTTCGTCGAGCAGCGCCTGGGCGACCCAGATGCCGCCGGTACGAATGCCGATATAACGCGGTTCGCTGATGCCGCGGTGTTCCAGGTGGTCCTTGAGGCGAATCGCCATCTGGCTGATCAGTTCGCCGGGATTAGGCAGGCTCATGGTTTGCTCCTTCTTCGGCCCGAGCCGGGCTTTTGCGGTATAGCGCTTGGGCAGGGCTCGGGTTGTAGCTAAAAGAGACGCGCAGCGGCTCAACAGGATCGGTTGCGGTCAGGATTCGAACAGTGCGGTGTTTTCGTCGAGCCAGCCTTGCAGCAGCAGGGCGGCGGCGATGGCGTCGACCGGGTTGTCGCGGTAACTGCCCTTTTGCCCGCCGCGGTCACGCCGCTCGCCCTTGGCTTCAAAGGTGGTCAGGCGTTCGTCGTGGGTATAGAAGGGCAGGTTGTAGCGGCCGTTCAGGCGCCGGGCGAATTTTCCCGCCCGCAGGCACATGTCGCTCGGTGTGCCGTCCATGTTCAATGGCAGGCCGACCACCACGGCATCGGGTTTCCACTCCTTGATCAGCGCTTCGACCTGATTCCAGTCGGGAATGCCGTTCTGTGCCTTCAAGGTGCACAGCTCGCGCGCCTGGCCGGTAATCACCTGGCCGACCGCGACGCCGATCTGTTTGGTGCCGTAATCGAAACCCAGAATCAACCGCAGGGCCATCAGGCGTGCCCCGCCTGGCTGGTCAGCAGGCTGAGGTTGACGCCCAGGTGCCTGGCCGCCGCTTCCAGGCGCAATTCACTGCTGGTGTTGAACAGGATGTCGGCGTCGAACGGGCAGGTCAGCCAGGCATTGTCGGCCAGTTCGGCCTCCAGTTGCCCGGCTTCCCATCCGGCGTAGCCCAGGGTGATCACGCTTTTCGCGGGGCCGACGCCGTCGGCGATGGCGAACAGCACGTCCTGGGAGGTCGACAGCGACAACTCGCCTTCCAGATCAACGGTCGCCTGAAATGTTTTTCCCGACGGGTGCAGGACAAAACCGCGATCGGTCTGCACCGGCCCGCCGATAAAGATCGGCACATGCTGGCAGAGGGCCGGCGGTTCGATGTCGGGGCGCAATTGCTCGAGGATATCGGCCAGGTTCAGGTCTTGCGGACGGTTGACCACCAGCCCCATGGCACCATTGGCCGTGTGCTCGACGATGTAGGTCAAGGTGTGCGCAAAGTTCGGGTCGGCCATGTGAGGCATGGCGATCAGGAAGTGATGCTTGAGGTAGCTTGGGCTGACGTTCTTCATGAGCGCTAGTGTGGCGTTGGAGGGGCAAACTGACAAGCCGGCTCCTACAGGGGGGCGTCAGTTACTGGAGAGCCGATCCCCACGGGCGAATTTCCAGGTACGGATGATTTCCAGCCGGTCGATGTCCGACAAGTCCCCGGTAAACGGCGAAAACGGCGCCGCAAGCCGCACGATGCGCTGCGCCGCCTGGTCCAGCAGCGGTTGCCCGGACGACTCCAGCACCAGCACTTCATACAGCGAGCCGTCGCGGTTGATGGAGACCATCAGGCGCAAGTTGCCGTAGATCTGTTTGCGCCGGGCCTCGTCCGGGTAATTGAGGTTGCCGATGCGCTCGACCTTCTTGCGCCATTCATCCTTGTACCAGGCGCCCTTGTCGCGCATGGTCGAGGCGGCGCTCAGGCGGTGGATACGCGGGCGCTTGGCGTACAGCTGTTGTTCGTTGGCCAGCTCCGCTTCGAGGCTGGCGATGTCGCTGGACAGCTGTTCACTGTCGAACGTCGGCGCCGCCACCTTGGGTTTGGTGTCGGTCTTGGGCTCTGCGGTCTTGGCCGGGGCTTTTTTCGGTTTGGGCGCGACGGTGGTCACGGCTGCCTTGGGCGGGGCTTCCCGTACTTCAGGCTTGGCTGCCGGTGGTGGTGTGACTTTCTTTACCTTGTTGTCCTGGAACGGCGCGACCTCGGTGGTCTTGGGGATCGCCTTCTTTTCCAGGGTGCCGCTGCCTTGCTGGTTTTCCTGGGCAAGGAAATCGGCTTTTTCCGGCTTTTTTTCGCTTTTGAAGGTGGCGAGGGTGATTTCCAGGGTTTTGCTGATCTGCTTGGGTTCGACCATCGTAAAGCCGACACCCAAGAGCAAGGCCAGGTGAATCAGCGCCGCCAGGAACAGGGTAAAACCGAGGCGATCGACCGGGCGCACGCCACGATGGGCGAGTTCAACGGGCAGATCGGACGGAAGCGTCATGACAAAAAAACCAACATCGCGTTTTTACGGGCCCGGCATGATAACGCAATGTTGGTTTTTAGCTTCAAGCGACAAGCTTCGAGCGACAAGCTGTATGCCGCGTGCTTCAAGCTTGCGGCTTGAGGCTTGCAGCTTGCAGCTTCTTCTCGATGGCATCCATCAGCAGGCCGCCGATGTCGGTGCCGAACGCATTATCAATCTCGCGAATGCAGGTCGGGCTGGTGACGTTGATTTCCGTCAGGTGCTCGCCGATTACATCGAGGCCGACGAACAGCAGGCCTTTCTCGCGCAGGGTCGGGCCGACCTGGGCGGCAATCCAGCGGTCTTTCTCGGTCAGCGGACGCGCTTCGCCACGCCCACCGGCGGCCAGGTTGCCGCGGGTTTCGCCCGCTGCCGGGATGCGCGCCAGGCAGTAATCCACCGGTTCGCCATCGATCATCAGGATGCGCTTGTCGCCATCGACGATCGCCGGCAGGTAACCCTGGATCATGATCTGCTGATTGCCGTGCAGGGTCAGGGTTTCGAGGATCACCGACAGGTTCGGGTGGCCGGCGGTGTGGCGGAAGATCGACGATCCGCCCATGCCGTCCAGCGGCTTGAGGATCACGTCGCCGTGGTGATCGGCGAACTCACGCAATACGTCCGGGCGACGGCTGACGATGGTCGGCGGCGTGCACTGCGGGAACAGCGTGGCGAACAGTTTCTCGTTGCAGTCGCGCAGGCTTTGCGGCTTGTTGACCACCAGTACGCCAGCGCGCTCGGCCTGCTCCAGCAGGTACGTGGAGTAGACGAACTCCATGTCGAACGGCGGGTCCTTGCGCATCAGGATCACGTCCAGGTCGCTCAGCAGCGAATCCTGCTCGGCGTCCAGTTCGAACCATTTTTCCGGGTTGGCGAAGACTTTCAACGGACGCATCCGCGCCCGCGCTTCGCCTTCGGCCTGGTACAAATCCCGCTGTTCCATATAGAACAGTTCCCAACCGCGCTTCTGCGCGGCCAGCAGCATGGCCAGCGAGCTATCCTTTTTATAGGAGATGCCGGCAATAGGATCCATGACAATCCCGACGCGAACGCTCATGGGTGTTTCCTCAAGATTTGGGGGGCTATGGCGATCTGCTGTAGGAGCAAGCTTGCTCGCGATGGTCGTCAACGATAACGCTGGTAGCCTGACACCCCGCGGGGTTCTCAGGTTCATCGCGAGCAAGCTCGCTCCTACACAAAAAATCAATCCACAGGACCGTATAAAAGTGGCGTCAGAGTGGCGCTGAGTGTGTTCCGGGTCAAGGAAAAACCGCCGCGCCGGTCCCCCGATAGATTGGATTTGGAGACTGTGCTAAAAAGGCTGCCATATCGTGTGGGGCCTTGAACATCAAGGGTTTCAAGCCTCCGGTGGGCGCGCATGGACAATTTGATTCGCAAAGGCGACGGTAGAGCACTTATGGAACAGCATTCCAGCGCCTTGAAGGTCATGGTGATCGACGATTCGAAGACGATTCGCCGCACCGCCGAAACGCTGTTGAGGAACGTGGGTTGTGAGGTCATCACGGCCATTGATGGTTTCGATGCCCTGGCCAAGATTGTCGATAATCACCCCGGCATCATCTTTGTCGACATCATGATGCCGCGTCTGGACGGTTATCAGACCTGCGCCTTGATCAAGAACAACAGCGCGTTCAAATCCACACCGGTGATTATGCTGTCGTCCAAGGACGGGCTGTTCGACAAGGCCAAGGGGCGCATCGTCGGCTCCGACCAGTTTTTGACCAAGCCTTTCAGCAAGGAAGAACTGCTGAACGCGATCCAGGCCCATGTACCGGGCTTCGCCGCCGTTTTGCCGCAGTAAGACACCACAGTGACGCTCGGCCAGCGGGCCCGGTGTCGACAAGAATGGGGAAGACCATGGCACGTATTCTGATCGTCGATGATTCGCCGACCGAAATGTACAAACTGACCGGCATGCTGGAAAAGCACGGTCATGAAGTGTTGAAAGCCGAAAACGGCGCCGACGGCGTGGCCCTGGCCCGCCAGGAAAAACCCGACGCGGTGCTGATGGACATCGTCATGCCCGGCCTCAACGGTTTTCAGGCGACCCGCCAGCTGACCAAAGACCCGGAAACCGGACACATTCCGGTAATCATCATCACCACCAAGGATCAGGAAACCGACAAGGTCTGGGGCACGCGTCAGGGGGCCAAGGACTACCTGACCAAACCGGTCGACGAAGACACCCTGATCAAGACCCTGAACAACGTACTGGCCGGTTGATATCCCCGCCATGACCGAGTCGCTGACCGCCTTCGAACTGCTGCTGCAGATCGATCGGCGTTGTCGTCTGCTGGCGGCGGACCTGCCGTCCCAGCCGTTCCGACAGGACAGCTGGAGCGGTATCGGTTTTCGCCTGGGCGAGCGCTGGTACGTCGCGCCCATGGGCGAAATCAGCGAAGTGTTGCACGAACCGCGGTGCACTCAGCTGCCGGGCGTCAAGCCCTGGGTCAGGGGCGTTGCCAACTTGCGTGGGCGATTGCTGCCGATCATGGATGTGTGTGGCTTCTTCGGTCATGAACTGTCGCCTCTGCGCAAGCAGCGGCGGGTGTTGGTGGTGGAGCATGGCGATATGTTCACCGGGTTGATGGTCGATGAAGTCTTCGGCTTGCAGCACTTCGCCCAGGACAGCCTGGAGCCAGTGCCACCGAGCGAGCTGAACGGCCCGATCGGAGCCTTCGTCAAAGGCCGGTTTCAGCGTGAGCATAATTGGCAGGTGTTCAGCCCGTTTGCGTTGGTGCAGTCGCAAAGTTTCCTGAACGTCGCGCTGGACCCCTGTAGGAGCGAGCTTGCTCGCGATGGTCGTCAACGATAACGGTGCAAGCCTGACACCCCGCGGTGTTCTCAGGTTCATCGTCGGAGCGCCGCCCGGAGCAAGCTCGCTCCTACAGGAGTTCTCGGCAAGGATCACAGGTTGGGTTAAAGGCGAGGACCGATGACAAAAGCAAAAACAGGCAAGCCGGAAGGGTCGCGTAGCCGCTCGCAGATCGTCGCGCTGTTCATCGCGCTGATCGTCTTCATCATGCTGCTGTTCGCCCACTTCGCTTACCTCAATACCCAGGCCACGTACGACAAGCAGTACATCGGTCACGCCGGCGAACTGCGCGTGCTGTCCCAACGCATTGCCAAGAACGCCACCGAAGCCGCGGCGGGCAAGGCGGCGGCGTTCAAGCTGCTCAGCGACGCGCGCAATGATTTTGCCCGGCGTTGGGGCTACTTGAAGAACGGCGACCCTGCCACCGGCCTGCCGCCAGCGCCGTCCACCGTGCGCCCGGAGATGCGCGCCGTGCAGCTGGATTGGGAGCGTCTGCTGAAAAACACCGACACCATCCTCGCAAGCGAACAGACCGTCCTGTCCCTGCATCAGGTTGCCGCCACCCTGGCCGAAACCGTGCCGCAGCTGCAGGTCGAATACGAAAAGGTCGTCGAAATCCTCCTGCAGCGCGGTGCGCCGGCCGCACAGGTGGCGATGGCCCAGCGTCAGACGCTGCTGGCTGAACGTATCCTCGGCGCGGTGAACACCGTGCTGTCCGGAGACGAAAGCTCGCAACAGGCCGCCGACGCGTTTGGGCGCGACGCCGCGCGATTCGGCCAGGTGCTCACTGGCATGCTCCAGGGTAACCCGGCGCTGAAGGTGAGCCAGGTCGAAGACCGCGATGCCCGCGCCCGGTTGATCGAGATTTCCGAACTGTTCGAATTCGTCTCGGGTTCGGTGGACGAAATCCTCGAAACGTCGCCAGAGCTGTTCAAGGTCCGGGAATCGGCCAGCCACATTTTTACCTTGTCGCAAACCCTGCTCGACGAAGCCTCGCTCCTGGCCACCGGGTTCGAAAACCTCGCCGGCGGGCGCAACACCGACACCATTGGCGGCTATGTTCTGGGCCTCGCGGCACTGATGTCGATCATCCTCATCGGGCTGGTGATGGTGCGCGAAACCAATCGTCAGTTGCGCGAGACGGCCGAGAAGAACGAGCGCAACCAGAACGCAATCATGCGGCTGCTGGACGAAATCGAGGACCTGGCCGACGGCGACCTGACCGTGACCGCCACGGTGACCGAAGACTTCACCGGGACCATCGCCGATTCGATCAACTACTCCGTCGATCAGTTGCGCGACCTGGTGGCGACGATCAACCTCACGGCCGGCCAGGTTGCCGCCGCCGTGCAGGAAACCCAGGCCACCGCCATGCACCTGGCGCAGGCCTCGGAGCATCAGGCCCAGCAGATTGCCGAAGCGTCCACGGCGATCAACGACATGGCCGAGTCCATCGATCAGGTCTCGGCCAACGCGGCCGAATCTTCGGCGGTGGCCGAGCGTTCGGTGGAAATCGCCAACAAGGGCAACGAAGTGGTGCATAACACGATCCGCGGCATGGACAATATTCGCGAGCAGATTCAGGACACCGCCAAGCGCATCAAGCGACTGGGTGAGTCTTCCCAGGAAATCGGCGATATAGTCAGCCTGATCGATGACATTGCCGACCAGACCAATATCCTCGCCCTGAATGCGGCGATCCAGGCATCCCTGGCCGGTGACGCCGGACGCGGGTTTGCCGTGGTGGCCGACGAAGTGCAACGACTGGCCGAGCGTTCGTCCGCTGCGACGCGACAGATCGAAACCCTGGTGCGGGCGATCCAGACCGACACCAACGAAGCGGTGATTTCCATGGAGCAGACCACCACCGAAGTGGTGCGCGGCGCGCGTCTGGCGCAGGATGCCGGGGTGGCCCTGGAAGAAATCGAAGGGGTGTCGAAGACCCTGGCGGCGCTGATCCAGAGTATTTCCAACGCCGCGCAGCAACAGACGTCCTCGGCCGGGCAGATTTCCCTGACGATGAACGTGATCCAGCAGATCACCACGCAAACCTCGTCCGGTTCCACCGCCACCGCCGAAAGCATCGGCAACCTGGCGAAAATGGCCAGTCAGCTGCGACGTTCGGTGTCCGGGTTCACCTTGCCGGCCACCCGGGCGCAGGCTGCTGATAAAGTGTGAAGCGCCCTGGGGCGTATGATTCCTGATTGGGGTGCGGACTGGAGTGGTTATGGGTGATCGGCACGACTATGTGGCCCTCGAGTGGGTCAAGGGCGAGATTGCCGAAACGTTGAAAGTGGCGCATCAGGCGATCGTCACCTTGCTGGATGACCCGCAGGCGACGCACGCCCTGAGCGAGTGCCTGGCGTGCATCCATCAGGTTCATGGCAGCCTGCAGATGGTCGAATTCTACGGCGCGGCGCTGTTCGCCGAAGAAATGGAGCAACTGACCCGCGCCCTGCTGCGCCACCGTGTCAGCCTTCGCGAGGAGGCGATCCATCTGTTGCTGCAGGCCCTCGGGCAACTGCCGATCTACCTCGACCGGGTGCAAAGCGTCCGTCGGGACCTGCCGCTGGTCATGTTGCCGTTGATCAACGATCTGCGCACCGTCCGCGGCGAAGGCCTGTTGTCGGAAACCAGCCTGTTCATCCCGCAATTGCCGGACCTGCCGCCACTGGATGAGCAATCCCTGGCGTTGCTGGAGCCGGCGGATTTGCCTGATGTGCTACGCAAGCTGCGGCAGATGTTGCAGATGGCCCTGGCCGGTTTGCTGCGCGAACAGGATGAGGAGGCTAATCTCGGGTATCTGGCCCAGGTGTTTTCGCGCCTGGAAGGGCTGTGTGGCCCTGCGCCACTGGGGCCGTTGTGGCAAGTCGCCTCGGCGCTGGTCGAAGGCATGCGCAGCGGCGCGATCGCCAACAGCCCGGCCTTGCGAAGCCTGTTCAAGGAGGCCGATCAGGAACTCAAACGGCTGCTCGAACGGGGCATGCCCGGCATCAATCAGCCGGCGCCACCGATGCTGCTCAAGCGTTTGCTGTTTTACATTGCCAAGGCCGAACACCCCACCGGGCAGATGCTGACCATGAAAGATCGCTACGGACTGGACGATGCGCTGCCTGACAGTGCGATGGTCGATGAAGAACGGGCACGGCTGGCCGGCCCCGACCGCGACGCCATGCGCTCGGTGCTTTCGGCGCTGTGCGAAGAACTGGTGCGGGTCAAGGAGCGCCTGGACCTGTTCGTGCGCAGCGACCGCCAGCACACCTCGGACCTCGAGAGCTTGCTGGCGCCGCTGAGGCAAATCGCCGACACCCTGGCGGTGCTCGGTTTCGGCCAGCCACGCAAGGTCATCATCGACCAGTTGGCGGTGGTACTGAGCCTGGCCCAAGGCCAGCGCGAGCCCAATGACGCAATCCTGATGGATGTCGCCGGCGCCTTGCTCTATGTCGAAGCGACCCTGGCCGGCATGGTCGGCACCGTCGAGCCTCAAAGCCAGGAAGAAAGCCGTCTACCAACCACGGACCTGACGCAGATCCACCAGATCGTGATGAAGGAAGCCCGCATTTGCCTGCAACAGGCCAAGGACATGATCGTCGACTACATCGACGCCGACTGGGATCGCCAGCACCTGCAGCCACTGCCGGCGCTGCTGACCCAGGTGCGCGGCGCGCTGGCGATGATTCCGTTGAGCCGCGCGGCGAGCCTGATCGAAACCTGCAACCAGTTTATCCACGAGCATCTGTTGCTGGATCCGGATCACCCCGGCTGGCAGGAACTCGACAGCCTGGCCGACATCGTGACCAGCATCGAGTACTACCTGGAGCGCCTTGGCGACGATCCCGAAGCGCCGGGCGAACATCTGCTCGACGTCGCGCAAAAGAGCCTGGCCGCCCTCGGCTTTTTCCCCAGCGAGCAACAGGTGCCGGTGCTTGAAGAGGTGCTCAGCCCGACGCAGGCACAGCTGATGCGCGATCATCAGGAACTGGACGATCCGGCCCTCCTGCAGACCCTGGCCGATGTGCTGGGCAGTCCCGTCGCTGCCGACAACCCGCCGGCGGATGAGGTGACGCAGGATGTTGCGGCGCTGGATCCGGTGTTGCTGGAGATTTTTCGCAACGAAGCCGAAACCCATTTGGGCAGTCTCAACCGCTTCCTCGACCGGGCTGCCGAGCAGCTGCCGTTGCAGGCCAGCGACGAGTTGCAGCGGGCCTTGCACACTCTCAAGGGCAGCGCCTCCATGGCGGGCGTTTTGCCGATTGCCGAGCTGGCAGCGCCGCTGGATCATCTGACCCGGGAATACAAGGCCCACCTGCTGGCGCTGGATCTGGATGAGGTCGAACTGTTGCTGGAGGCTGAAGGACTGTTCCGTCTCGGGCTGCGGCAACTCAAGCGCGACCCGCTGGCCGGGATTCCCGGTGCCCGCTCGTTGATCGAGCGCACCCAGGCGTTGCTGGCCGAGCGTCTGCAAAGTCTACTGAGTGCACCCAATACCGGGCTGCGCATCAAGCGCGATCCGCAGTTGATCAACAACTTTCTCGCCCAGGGCATGGACATTCTGCTGGATGCCGAAAGCCTGTTGCGGCGTTGGCAGGAACATCCCGGCGAGCGGCAGGAACTCAGTGCACTGCTGGACGAATTGACCACCCTGGGCGAAGGCGCGCACCTGGCCGATCTGCATCCGGTGGATGAGCTCTGCGAAGCCTTGCTCGACCTCTATGGCGCGGTGGAGGAAAGCAGCCTGGCGGTCAGCGAGCGGTTTTTTCACGAGGCGCAAAGTGCCCACGAAGCATTGATCAACATGCTCGACGAACTGGCCGCTGGCCAGGAAGTCAGCCCGCAACCGGAGCGGATCCAGGCCTTGCGCGGCTTGCTCGATGAGGGCCTCGATCCCTCGGCCATGGGCCTGATCCGTAGCGACGGCAGCCGAACCCTGAGCATTCGCGAGCTGGGCAGCGCTACGGCTGAACTGGCACAGACCGCAACCGAATTCGGCCTCCCGCAATCCCCTGATGTAGGAGCTGGCTTGCCAGCGAAGGACTCACAGGCGCCGCGTTTATCCATGGAAAACGCGTCATCGTTAACGACCTTCGCTGCAAGCAGCTCCTACAGGGGGCCGTGTCGGGCTGGACGATGAGATCGTCGCGATCTTCCTCGAAGAAGCGGTGGATATCCTCGACAGCGCCGGCCAGGCCCTGCAACGCTGGCTGGGCGACCCGGACAACGCCGCGCCGCTGTTGTCCTTGCAGCGTGACCTGCACACCCTCAAGGGTGGTGCGCGGATGGCCGACGTCGACCCCGTCGGTGACCTGGCCCATGAGTTGGAAAGCCTTTACGAAGGCCTGGTCGATCGCCGTTTCAGTCACGGCGAAGCCTTGGCGCAGCTGCTGCAACACAGCCATGACCGACTCGCCGAGTTGCTTGAGCAACTGCAACACCAGCAGCCATTGACCGATCCGGGGGAGTTGATCGACGTCATTCGCCACTACCGTCAGGACAATGCCCGTACCCTTGAGCGGGTCGAGCCCGCGCCGGCCAACGAATCGGCCGCCCATGATCCCGAGTTGCAGGACATCTTCCTCGAGGAAGGTTTCGACATCATTGAAAACTCTGGCGCGGCATTGGTGCGCTGGCAAGCCGAACCGACCAATCGTCAGGAAGTGGAAACCCTGTTGCGCGATCTGCACACCCTCAAGGGGGGCGCGCGGATGGTCGAGATCGTCCCGATCGGCGACCTCGCCCATGAGCTCGAATTTCTCTACGAGGGCCTGTCCGCTGGCGTGCTGCAAGCCACCCCCGCGTTGTTCGCGCTGCTGCAAAGCAGCCATGACCGACTGGCGCAAATGCTCGACGCGACCCGCGCCGGGGACCCGTTGCCAGCGGCCGATCAACTGATCGACGCGATCAGGAATTTCAGCCACCCAGCGGTGCCTGAAACGCCGGCTGTCACACTCGCAACGCACAAGCCCGAGCCACTCGTGCTGCCACCTGACGCCGGCGCCGACATGGTCAAGGTCTCGGCTGAACTGCTCGACGACCTGGTCAACCTGGCCGGCGAAACCTCGATCTTCCGGGGGCGGATCGAGCAACAGGTCAATGATGCGCGCGTGGCCCTGAGCGAAATGGAAACCACCATTGAGCGCATGCGCGATCAGTTGCGCCGCCTCGATACCGAAACCCAGGGGCGGATTCTCAGCCGTCAGCAGGTCGATGCCGAACGCCTGGGCTACGAAGAATTCGATCCGCTGGAAATGGACCGTCATTCGCAGTTGCAGCAACTGTCGCGGGCGCTGTTCGAATCCGCCTCCGACCTGCTCGACCTCAAGGAAACGCTCGACCGGCGCAATCAGGACGCGGAAAACCTGCTGCAACAGCAGGGCCGCATCAACACCGAACTGCAGGAAGGCCTGATGCGCACGCGCATGGTGCCGTTCGAGCGCATGCTGCCGCGCTTGAAACGCATCGTCCGCCAGGTCTCCAGCGAACTGGGCAAGGACGTGGAGTTCATCGTCGGCAACGCTGAAGGCGAGATGGACCGTAACGTGCTCGAACGCATGGCGGCGCCGCTGGAGCACATGCTGCGCAATGCCGTGGACCACGGGCTGGAGTCCGCCGAGGTGCGTATCGCGGCCGGTAAACCGGCTCAGGGGCGGATTACCCTCGACCTGTCGCGAGAGGGCGGCGACATCATTTTCGACATCCGCGACGACGGGGCCGGCGTGCCGCTGGACGCGGTCCGGCGCAAGGCGATCAAGCGCGGCCTGCTGGCGCCGGACAGCCACATCAGCGACCGCGACGTGCTGCAGTTCATCCTGCAACCGGGGTTCTCCACCGCCGAGAAAATCACCCAGATTTCCGGGCGGGGCGTCGGCATGGACGTGGTTCACGAAGAAGTCCGGCAACTCGGCGGCACGATGAGCATCGACTCCGTGCCCGGGCAGGGCGTGCACTTCCGGATTCGCCTGCCGTTCACCGTCTCGGTCAACCGCGCGCTGATGGTGCAGTGCGGGGAGGATCAATACGCGATCCCGCTGAACACCATCGACGGTATCGTGCGTGTGTTGCCCAACGAACTCGAAGGGCATTACCGGCTCGATCCGCCGACCTACAACTACGCCGGGCAACACTATGAACTGTGTTACCTCGGTGAATTGCTCAAGACCAGCGCCCGTCCCAAATTGCTGGGCCAGAGCCTGCCGCTGCCGGTGTTGCTGGTGCAGTGCAACGAGCGACATGTTGCCGTGCAGGTCGATGCCATGGCTGGCACCCGCGAGATCGTGGTGAAAAGCCTCGGTCCGCAGTTCGCGGCGGTACAGGGGTTGTCCGGGGCCACGATCCTGGGTGATGGCCGGGTGGTGCTGATTGTCGATCTGCTGGCACCGATCCGCGCCATGCAGGCACGTGTGCCGCAGCGAGCATTGGCTCACGACGCGGAACCCGAGCCGCACAAACCGTTGCTGGTGCTGGTGGTCGACGATTCGGTCACCGTGCGCAAGGTCACCAGCCGTTTGCTCGAACGCCACGGCATGAACGTGCTGACCGCCAAGGACGGTGTCGACGCCATGTTGCTGCTCGAAGAACACCTGCCGGACCTGATGCTGCTGGACATCGAAATGCCGCGCATGGACGGCTTCGAAGTGGCGACCCGGGTGCGCGCGGACGAACGCTTGCGGCACCTGCCAATCATCATGATCACCTCGCGCACCGGCCAGAAACACCGCGACCGCGCCATGGCCATCGGCGTCAACGACTACCTCGGCAAGCCGTACCAGGAATCGGTGCTGCTCGACAGCATCGCCCTATGGAGCAAGACCCATGCTTGAGCATCGCACCAGCAACCTCACCGGACTGCTGTTGCCCCTGGCCGACCGTCACCTGATTTTGCCCAACGTCGCCGTCGCCGAGCTGATCGATTACCAACCGGGCACCTTCGATCTCGATGCGCCACCCTGGTTTCTCGGGCGGGTCGCGTGGCGTAACCGGCAGATTCCATTGCTCAGTTTCGAGTCGGCCTGTGGCAACAAGATCGTCATCGGTGAGCGGGCGCGGATTGTCATCCTCAATGCCCTTGGGGGGCTGCCGGAGCTGAAGTTCATTGCGCTGCTGGTGCAGGGGATTCCGCGCTCGTACAAGCTCGACAGTCAGTTGAGCTATGTGGATGTGCCGTTGTGTTCGCTGGAACAGGCGGCCGTGCAAATAGGGGAGCAGGTGGCGAAGGTGCCGGATTTGCTGGCGCTGGAGGCGTTGTTGGTGAGTGCCGGGCTCATATGACCGGACGCCTTCGCCGGCAAGCCGGCTCCTACAGGGGTTTGTGTTGACCACAATTGATCGGTACGCAGGTGGTCATGCAGGAGCTGGCTTGCCAGCGAAGAGGCCCTTCCAGTCGACATCATTGTTGGCTGAAAGGACGCCTTCGCCGGCAAGCCGGCTCCCACAGGTTTTTGTGTCTGGCCAAAAAATTGAGTCGCTGCACGGACACTGTGGGAGCCGGGCTTGCCCGCGATGATGGCAGTACCGGCTACAGAGATCTCCTGTCGATCATTACTCTGACCGTAACGATCCGTCTCCCTGCTTGATTGATGCCCCCACCCAACACTCCTAATGTGACTCCCACGACAGCGAACCCGTGGAGTGGTCATGACAACAACAATATCCCCCGACTCGCGATGGACGCGGCGGCGCAGCGAAAAGCAGCGGCGTCTCGCGCTGGTGCGAGATCTCGCCGACGGTGTGGTGTTGCCCACCGACAAAATCGTGGCGGCGCTGGAGGCCTTGATCCTGCCCGGCGACCGTGTGGTGCTGGAAGGCAATAACCAGAAGCAGGCGGATTTCCTCTCGCGCTCCCTGGCCAAGGCTGACCCGGGCAAGCTGCATGACCTGCACATGATCATGCCCAGCGTCGGTCGCGCCGAGCATCTGGACCTGTTCGAACGCGGCATCGCCCGCAAGCTCGACTTCTCCTTTGCCGGCACCCAGAGCCTGCGCATCAGCCAGTTGCTCGAAGACGGCCTGCTGGAAATCGGCGCGATCCACACCTACATCGAACTCTATGCGCGACTGGTGGTGGACCTGATTCCCAACGTCGTGCTCTCGGCCGGTTTCATGGCCGACCGCGCCGGCAATATCTACACCGGCCCGAGCACCGAAGACACTCCAGCATTGATCGAACCTGCCGCCTTCAGCGACGGCATTGTCATCGTCCAGGTCAATCAGTTGGTGGACGATGTCAGTGACCTGCCGCGGGTCGACATCCCGGCCTCCTGGGTGGACTTCGTGGTGGTGGCCGACAAACCGTTCTACATCGAACCGCTGTTTACCCGTGATCCACGGCACATCAAGCCCGTTCACGTGCTGATGGCGATGATGGCGATCCGCGGGATCTACGAAAAGCACAACGTCCAGTCCCTCAACCACGGCATCGGTTTCAACACCGCCGCCATCGAACTGATCCTGCCGACCTACGGTGAATCCCTCGGCCTGAAGGGCAAGATCTGCCGCAACTGGACCCTCAATCCGCACCCGACCTTGATCCCTGCGATCGAAAGCGGCTGGGTCGAAAGCGTGCATTGCTTCGGCACCGAACTGGGCATGGAAAACTACATCGCCGCCAGGCCAGATGTGTTCTTCACCGGTCGCGATGGCTCCCTGCGTTCCAACCGGATGTTCTGCCAACTGGCGGGGCAATACGCGGTGGACCTGTTCATCGGCGCGACCCTGCAAGTCGATGGCGACGGGCATTCCTCTACCGTGACCCGCGGCCGCCTGGCCGGTTTCGGTGGTGCGCCGAACATGGGCCACGACCCGCGCGGTCGTCGCCACGGCACGCCGGCCTGGCTCGACATGCGTCTCGACGATGCGCCCGAAGCGTTGCTCGAACGCGGCAAAAAGCTGGTGGTGCAAATGGTCGAGACCTTCCAGGAGGGTGGCAAACCGACCTTCGTCGAAACCCTCGACGCCGTCGAGGTGGCGAGGAAAAGCGGCATGCCGCTGGCGCCGATCATGATCTACGGCGATGACGTCACGCACCTGCTGACCGAAGAAGGCATCGCCTATCTATACAAGGCTCGGTCCCTTGAAGAACGCCAGGCAATGATTGCCGCTGTCGCCGGGGTGACGGTCATCGGCCTGCGCCACAACCCGAAAGACACTGCGCGCATGCGCCGTGAAGGCCTGATCGCCTTGCCTGAAGACCTCGGCATCCGCCGCACCGACGCCACCCGCGAATTGCTCGCCGCCAAAAGCGTGGCCGACCTGGTCGAGTGGTCCGGTGGCCTGTACAACCCGCCCGCCAAATTCAGGAGCTGGTAATGCACGCATTCAACCTGCAACCCAAACCGCTGTCACTGGCCGAAAGCCTGGCGGACCTGGCGGTGGACGCGCTGATCGACGAAGCCGACCTGTCGCCAAAACCGGCGCTGGTCGACCGTCGCGGCAATGGCGCTCATACCGATTTGCACCTGGGACTGATGCACGCTTCGGCGCTGTCGCTGTGGCCGGCGTTCAAGGAAATGGCGCAAGCGGCCAGCGAGTTTGGCGAGGTCGGTTTGCCGCTGCGCGAAGCCATCGGGCGGATCGGTCGGGAAGGGGAGCAAGCGATGCTCGCCACCACCAAAGGCGTCAATACTCATCGCGGAGCGATCTGGGCCTTGGGTTTGTTGGTCACTGCCGCCGCGCTGGAACCTGAATCCACGACCCCAGGCGCGATGGCTTTGCGCGCCGCACGCCTGGCGTTACTCGATGACCGTTACGCGCCGCATCCGCTCAGCCACGGCGCACAAGTCGCCCAGCGTTACGGTGCTCGTGGCGCTCGTGAAGAAGCGCAGCTGGGGTTCCCGGCGGTGATTCAACGGGCGTTGCCGCAACTCAAACGCAGCCGTGCTGCCGGCCATGGCGAGCAGAACGCCCGGCTCGATGCCTTGCTGGCGATCATGAGCAGCCTGGCCGACACCTGCGTGCTCTACCGCGCAGGCGAAACGGGCCTGCAGACCATGCAGCTCGGCGCCCAAGCGGTGCTCGAGTCGGGTGGCAGCGCCAGCCTCGACGGCCGCCGCCGTTTGCATGAGCTGGACCACCAATTAATCGCATTGAACGCCTCGCCCGGCGGCGCTGCGGACTTGCTCGCCGCCTGCCTGTTCATCGACCGTATCGAGTCGGGCCACGGCGTCAACCAGGGAGCCTTCTGATGGAAACCTTATCTTTTGAATTCCCCGCCGGCAGCCGCCACGCGGTCGCACGCTGGTGGGTTGTGTCGGCTCGGGCGATCTGGAAGTGCTGATCGAACCGGGTCAGGCCGGCACGCTGACGATCAAGGTGCAGACCTCGGTCAATGGCGCCGAACAGCGCTGGCAGCATCTGTTCGCGCGGATGTTCGACGGCCAGAACCCACTGGCGATGGCGATCGATATCCATGATTTCGGCGCGACCCCTGGCGTGGTGCGCCTGCGTCTGGAACAAGGCTTCGAGGAGATTGGCCATGACTGACAGTGCAGCCCTCCTTAAGCCATACCTGCAAAGACGCAGCTTCGTCGAACTCGGTGCCCGGCAACGGGCGAAAGCCTTGCTCGATGCCGGCACCTTCCGTGAATTGCTCGACCCGTTCCAGCGCGTCATGTCGCCCTGGCTGTCGCGCCAGGGCGTGGTGCCGCAGGCCGATGACGGCGTGGTGATCGCCAAGGGCAGCATCGCCGGTCTGCCGGTGGTGATCGCGGCCATCGAAGGCGCATTCCAGGGCGGCAGCCTCGGTGAAGTCGGCGGAGCGAAGATTGCCGGTGCACTGGAACTGGCCGCCGAAGACAACCGCAATGGCATTCCCACCCGCGCCGTGTTGCTCCTGGAGACCGGCGGCGTGCGCTTGCAGGAAGCCAACCTCGGGTTGGCGGCGATTGCCGATATACATGCCGCGATTGTCGATCTGAGCCAGTACCAGCCGGTGGTCGGCGTTGTGGCCGGCAGTGTCGGTTGCTTCGGCGGGATGTCGATTGCCGCCGGGTTGTGCAGCTATTTGCTGGTGACCCAGGAAGCGCGGCTTGGCCTGAACGGTCCGCAGGTGATCGAACAGGAAGCCGGGCTTGAGGAATACGACTCCCGTGACCGGCCCTTCATCTGGAGCCTGACCGGTGGCGAGCAGCGTTTTGCCAGTGGCTTGGCCGATGGTTTTGTCGCCGACGATGTGGCGCAGATTCAGCAGCAGATCAGCCAGTTGCTGCAACAGGGTTTACCAGCTCAGCAACGCAGTCGACAGGCCGAACTGTTCCTGCAACGGCTGGCCCGCCTGGATGCCGAGCCGCAAATCGAGCCGGCGACGGTTCGCGATCTGTATCAAGGAGAGCGCTCATGAGTTCGTATTCCCTGAGAGGCCTGACCTGGTTCAACGCCTTGAGTGCAGGCGCTAAACCGGTTGAGGGTTTGCCGGCTTCGTTGAAGGTTGCCGATGGTGTTCTGGGTGATCGTTGCGTTCGATTCATCGCCGTAGTCGCCGACCCCGACAACCGCTTCGTCCGCGCCCGTAATGGCGAGGTGGGTCTGCTGGAAGGTTGGGGCCTGGCCAAGGCTGTGGATGAAGCGATCGCAGCCGATCTGGATAAAACGCACAAACGCGCCTTGATCGCCATCGTCGATGTGCCCAGTCAGGCCTACGGTCGACGCGAGGAAGCGCTCGGCATTCATCAGGCCCTGGCCGGGGCGGCAGACAGTTATGCCCGTGCGCGCCTGGCCGGCCACGCCGTGATCGGCTTGCTGGTGGGCAAGGCAATGTCCGGGGCGTTTCTGGCGCATGGTTATCAGGCCAACCGGCTGATCGCCCTGCGGGATCCGGGGGTGATGGTGCATGCGATGGGCAAGGCTTCGGCGGCGCGGGTGACCTTGCGCAGCGTCGAAGAACTCGAAGCACTGGCCGCCAGCGTGCCGCCGATGGCGTATGACATCGACAGTTACGCGAGCCTTGGGTTGCTCTGGGAAACCTTGTCGGTGGAACAGATCGAGCAACCGACCGCGGCGGATCTGACGCGGGTGACTGAATGCCTGACCCAGGCGATTGGCGATGTCGCCACCAGTGGCCGAGACCTGAGCAGCCGCTTGGGTGCGACCAACCGCGCGGCGTCGAGCCAGGTTCGCCAATTGCTGAGAGAGCAGTGGTGAACACGCTACTGGCCCACGATCTGCTCTGGGGGATGACCCCGGAGCAGTTGCCTGCGGATGCGCCTTCGTGGGTGATCGAGTCGATCAGTGCGGGTCAACCGGTGGTGGTTCGGCGTGCGTTGAGCGCGGCGGATCACATCGCAGTCGGCGTGCGTGGGCGGTTGCGTGAGCAGCGGTATGCAACGGTGATGTCGGTCCATGCGATTCAGCGTCAGGTACGGCCGGAAGCGCTTTGCAATGTCTCGATTGATCGGGATTTGCCGGCAGTGCGCGCGCTCAATCAACTGCGGCGGATGCTCGATTCCTGTGAGTGGGTGTGGGGTGTCAGCGGCAGCGCCGGGTTTGAATTGGCCAGCGGGTTTACCGCCGTGCACGAGCACAGCGACCTCGACCTTATCCTGCGTACACCGCAACCTTTGGAGCGAACTCAGGCGCAGGAGTTGGTGAAGCTTTTCGATGCGGCGGAGTGCTTGGTGGATATGCAACTGCAAACGCCAAACGGCGCTGTCGCCCTGCGCGAATGGGCCGGTCCCTCGAAACGGGTCCTGCTAAAAAACGCCAGTGAAGCCTGTTTGGTAACCAACCCCTGGAACCCGCAGGAGCAAGCAGCGTGAGCAGTTTGCTGGTGTTCCCAGGCCAGGGCGCGCAGCAGCCGGGCATGCTTCATCGTTTGCCTCGGGAAACAGTGATCGAGGCGAGTGAAGTCCTCGCGGAAGACGCTTTTCTTCTGGATTCAGCCGAAGCGCTGAAGTCGACAAGAGCGGTTCAGCTCTGCCTGCTGATCGCCGGCGTCGCGGCTTCACGCCAGTTGTTAATGACGGCGGATTACGTGGCGGGATTGTCTATCGGTGCTTACCCGGCGGCAGTGGTTGCCGGTGCTTTGAGTTTCAGCGATGCGCTGCATCTGGTCAGTCTGCGCGGTGAGCTGATGCAACAGGCTTATCCACAAGGCTTTGGCATGACGGCAATCATCGGTCTGGATCTGGCCACGGTGGAAAGTTTGCTGGCAAAAGTTCACAGCGATGCCACGCCGGTTTACCTGGCCAATATCAACGCCGATAACCAGGTGGTCATTGCCGGCAGCGATGGCGCGATGAAAGTGGTGGCCGAGTTGGCGAAAAGTCACGGCGCAGGTCTGGCCAAGCGTCTGGCCGTCAGCGTGCCGTCCCACTGCCCGCTGCTGGAAACCTCTGCGAAAACCCTGGCCGAAGCCTTCGCCAGGGTGCAGCTGAAAACACCGACGCTGGGCTACCTGAGCGGCAGTCGCGCCCGGCCCGTGATCGATACCGAAGCCTTGCGCGACGACCTGGCGTTCAACATGTGCCGCGTGGTGGATTGGCGCGGCACGGTACAAAGCGCCTACGAGCGCGGCGTACGGCTACAGATCGAACTGCCGCCCGGTGCGGTGCTGACCGGGCTGGCGCGCCGGGTGTTCGAGCAGGGCACGGTGATTGCTTTCGACGGTGCACGGCTCGATACCTTGCAGGCGCTGTTGCGTGAGGAGGGAAGCCGCCAACCCTAGATCACTGACTCAGGCCTTCGAACAACAAAAACAACATTCGACGATGCATTTTGAGGACGACAATAATGATTATTTACGGTGTGGCGCTGTTGGCGATCTGTACGCTGGCAGGGGTGATCATGGGCGACATGCTTGGCGTGTTGCTGGGGGTGAAATCCAACGTCGGCGGCGTCGGGATCGCGATGATCCTGCTGATCTGTGCCCGGTTGTGGATGCACAAACGTGGCGGCATGACCAAGGATTGCGAGATGGGCGTCGGCTTCTGGGGCGCCATGTACATTCCCGTGGTGGTCGCGATGGCCGCGCAACAGAACGTCGTCACCGCCCTGCACGGTGGTCCGGTGGCGGTGCTGGCGGCGATCGGTTCGGTGGTGATCTGCGGCTGCACCATTGCGCTGATCAGCCGGACTCACAAAGGCGAACCGTTGCCCGATGAACCAGCGGACATAACGCCGGTTGGCGCACCTGCAGGAGGTCGCTGATATGTGGGATCTCATTGAAAAAGGTCTGGAACATAACGGTCTGGTGACGGCGTTCGCCTTCGTCGGCGTGATCATGTGGGTGTCGGTGGTGTTGTCCAAGCGACTGACGTTCGGCCGCATCCATGGTTCGGCGATCGCCATCGTGATCGGGCTGGTGCTGGCCTGGGTCGGCGGCACCATGACGGGCGGGCAAAAAGGCCTGGCGGACTTGACCCTGTTTTCCGGTATCGGTTTGATGGGCGGTGCGATGCTGCGGGACTTTGCGATCGTGGCCACGGCCTTTGAAGTGCAGGCCACCGAAGCGAAAAAAGCCGGGTTGATCGGGGTCATTGCCCTGCTGCTGGGCACGATCCTGCCGTTCATTGTCGGCGCGAGCATTGCCTGGGTGTTCGGCTATCGCGATGCGATCAGCATGACCACCATCGGCGCTGGCGCGGTGACCTACATCGTCGGGCCGGTGACGGGGGCGGCGATTGGCGCGAGTTCCGATGTGGTGGCGCTGTCGATTGCGACCGGGTTGATCAAGGCCATTTTTGTAATGGTCGGCACACCGATGGCGGCGCGCTGGATGGGGCTGGATAACCCGCGCTCGGCGATGGTGTTTGGTGGGTTGGCCGGGACGGTGAGTGGCGTGACAGCCGGGCTGGCGGCGACAGATCGGCGGTTGGTGCCTTATGGCGCGTTGACCGCGACCTTTCACACCGGGCTGGGGTGCTTGCTCGGGCCTTCGCTGCTGTACTTCATTGTTCGCGGGATCATGGCCTAGCCCGCTGGATCTTTGCTGACTGTACCGACGCCTTCGCCAGCAAGCCGGCTCCTGCATGGGATTGCGCGCATCCTGTAGGAGCCGGCTTGCTGGCGAAGGGAGCGGCGCGGTCTCAAGCTTGGCGATTGGCATACATCCGACACTCCGCCAGCAACGCCAGCAAATTCGGATCCCGCTCCTTGGCCTTCAAGAACACCACGCCAATGTGTTGCTGCAACCGATACTTTTCCTGCAACGGAATCAGCTTCACCCGGTTCTCGTACACCGCCGCGATCCGCCCCGGCAGCAACGCATAACCCACCCCCGAACTGACCATGCTCAGCAAGGTGAAGATGTCGTTGACCTGCATCGCCACCTTGGGCTCGAACCCCGCCTGCTCGAATACCCGTTTGCCGTCCTGATGCGTGGCGAAGCCTTGGGTCAGGGTAATGAACGTCTCGTCGCGCACTTCGGCCAGATCCACTTCGGTTCGTTGGGCGAACTTCGAGTCCGCCGGCGTAGCCAGGAAGATATCGTCGGAAAACAGTGGGATCTGCTCGCAATCCGGGTCGTTGATGCTTTCGTCCAGTGACACCAGGATCGCATCGACCTCCATGTTCTTGAGCTTGTACAACAGGTCGAAGTTCGAGCCGAGGATCAGGTCGATGTTGAGCTCGCTGCGCCGGATCTTCAGGCCCATGATCAGCTGCGGCACCGTTTTCACCGTCAGCGAATACAACGAGCCGAGCTTGAAGCGCTCGGCGGAGAACCCGGCCGCTTCCCGGGTCAGTCGCACGGTTTCGACCACGTCCTGAATCAGCTTCTGCGCCCGTTCTTCCAGCACATAAGCGCTTTCCAGCGGTGTCAGGTTGCGGCCTTCGTGCTTGAACAGCGGGCAGCGCAGGGCGCTTTCCAGGGAGTGGATCGCCCGGTGCACGCTGACATTGCTGGTCTGCAATTCGGCCGCGGCCCGGGCCAGATTGCCGGTGCGCATGAAGGCCAGGAACACCTCGAGTTTTTTCAGGGTCAACTCTTCGTCGATCAGCATGATGCAGACTCTTATTCGAATGGCTCGATTGTGCCCAATTCCCGAGGCTCACGCTTGCTGCCCTTCGTAGGAGCTGGCTTGCCAGCGAAGGCGTCCTGAAGAACACCACCAGTCTCGAAGTCCTTTCGCCAGCAAGCCGGCTCCTACAGGGGGGACTTGCGTGCTGAAACATTGCGCTTTTAGTCTCAAGGCCTGAGCCTTGCGCGATGTTGCAACTAATTTCGAGGTGAGCAACACATGTATCACGGGGAAAGATTCAACGCCTGGACGCATCTGGTCGGGGCGGTAGCGGCGTGCGTCGGGGTGGTGTGGATGCTGGTGATCGCCGGCATGGACGGCAGTCCGTGGAAAATCGTCAGCGTGGCGATCTACGGATTCACCTTGCTGGTGCTCTACAGCGCGTCGACCGTTTACCACAGCGTTCGCGGCCGCAAGAAAGAGATCATGCAGAAGGTCGATCACTTTTCGATCTACTTGCTCATTGCCGGCAGTTACACACCGTTCTGCCTGGTGACCCTGCGCGGGCCCTGGGGTTGGACGTTGTTCGGGCTTGTCTGGGGGCTGGCGCTGATCGGCATCCTGCAAGAGATCAAGCCGCGTTCGGAAGCGCGGGTCTTGTCGATCGTGATTTACGCGGTGATGGGCTGGATCGTGCTGGTGGCGGTCAAGCCGTTACTGGCGGCATTAGGCAGTACAGGTTTCGCCTGGCTGGCATCTGGCGGCGTGCTGTACACCGTGGGCATTGTTTTTTTTGCGCTGGATAGTCGTTTGCGCCATGCGCACGGGATCTGGCATCTGTTCGTGATCGCCGGGAGTCTGCTGCACTTTGTGGCGATCATGTTTTATGTCTTGTAGACCGCGTCGCTGCCATTCGCGAGCAAGCCCGCTCCCACATTAGATCGGTATGTTGCTGAAGATTTGTGAATCACCACAAATCCCCTGTGGGAGCGGGCTTGCTCGCGAAGGGGCCCTAGAAATCGCCCCAAAGCTGCTGGGCCACCGCCAATGCCACTACCGGCGCGGTCTCGGTACGCAACACCCGAGGGCCGAGGCGGGCGGCATGAAACCCGGCAGATTGCGCCTGATCAACCTCCGCATCCGACAATCCACCCTCCGGCCCGATCAGAAACGCCAGCGTCGCAGGTCTGGCATGACTGACCATCGGTTCGGCCACCGGATGCAGCACCAGCTTCAACTCTGCTTGAGTCTGCTTCAACCAATCGGCCAATAGCAGCGGCGGGTGAATCACCGGCACCCGTGAACGTCCGCACTGCTCGCACGCGCTGATTGCAACCTGGCGCCAATGCATCAGGCGCTTGTCGGCGCGCTCGTCCTTGAGCCGGACTTCGCAGCGGTCACTGAAGATCGGGGTGATTTCAGTCACGCCCAGTTCGGTGGCTTTCTGGATTGCCCAGTCCATACGCTCGCCACGGGACAGGCCTTGGCCGAGATGGATCTGCAGCGATGACTCGACTTGTCCGCTGAAGCTTTCATCGATCCGCACCACGACGCGCTTTTTGCCGACCTCTACCAGCGTGGCGCGAAACTCGTGGCCCGAGCCGTCGAACAATTGCAGCGCGTCACCCTCGGCCATGCGCAGTACGCGGCTGATGTAATGGGCCTGGGCTTCGGGCAGTTCGTGCTCGCCGGTGCTCAGGGGGGCGTCGATAAAGAAGCGGGACAGTCTCATGCGGGTTCTCTGGAGAAAAGGTGTAATCGTCTGAAGGTCGTGTCGACCTTATCGCTGGCAAGCCAGCTCCTACAGGATTTGTGTTACCGCAATTTTTGTGCACGACATCTAACCTGTAGGAGCTGGCTTGCCAGCGAAGGCGGCAGTCCAGGCACCCACAAGCTCAAGTGAAATCAATCAACCCGGATCACGGAAACCCGGATGAAAGTCCTTGGGCACCGAAACACTGACGCTATCACGGGTCGCAATGTCGATGCCTTCACTGGCCACTTCCGCCAGGAAATCGATCTGCTCCGGCGTGATCACGTAGGGTGGCAGGAAATACACCACGCTGCCCAACGGTCGAAGCAAGGCACCACGCTCCAGCGCATGCTGGAACACCTTCAAGCCGCGACGTTCCTGCCACGGATAAGCTTCCTTGGTGGCCTTGTCCTTGACCATCTCGATCGCCAGCACCATGCCGGTCTGGCGCACTTCCGAGACGTTCGGGTGATCAGCCAGGTGAGCGGTGGCGGAGGCCATGCGCTGGGCCAACGCCTTGTTGTTCTCGATGACGTTGTCTTCTTCGAAGATATCCAGCGTCGCCAATGCCGCCGCACACGCCAGCGGGTTGCCGGTGTAGCTGTGGGAATGCAGGAAGGCGCGCAGGGTCGGGTAGTCGTCGTAGAACGCGCTGTAGACATCTTCAGTGGTCACGCAGGCCGCCAGCGGCAGGTAACCGCCGGTCAGGGCCTTGGACAGGCAGAGGAAGTCCGGACGGATGCCGGCCTGTTCGCAGGCGAACATTGTCCCGGTGCGGCCGAAGCCGACGGCGATTTCGTCATGGATCAGGTGCACGCCATAACGATCGCAGGCTTCGCGCAGCAATTTGAGGTACACCGGGTGGTACATGCGCATGCCGCCGGCGCCCTGGATCAGCGGTTCGACGATCACCGCGGCCACGGTGTCGTGGTGCTCGGCCAGGGTTTGTTCCATGGCGGCGAACATAGTGCGTGAGTGTTCTTCCCAGCTCATGCCTTCGGGGCGCAGGTAGCAATCCGGGCTCGGCACCTTGATGGTGTCCAGCAGCAAGGCCTTGTAGGTTTCGGTGAACAGCGGCACATCGCCCACCGACATCGCCGCCATGGTTTCGCCGTGGTAGCTGTTGGTCAGGGTGACAAAGCGCTTCTTGTCAGGCTGGCCGCGGTTGAGCCAGTAGTGAAAACTCATTTTCAGCGCGACTTCGATGCAGGACGAGCCGTTGTCGGCGTAGAAGCACCGGGTCAGTCCCTCGGGCGTCATCTTTACCAGGCGCTCGGACAGCTCGATCACTGGCTGATGGCTGAAACCGGCGAGGATCACGTGTTCCAGCTGATCGACCTGATCCTTGATGCGCTGGTTGATTCGCGGGTTGGCGTGGCCGAATACGTTGACCCACCAGGAGCTGACAGCGTCGAGGTAACGTTTGCCCTCGAAGTCTTCCAGCCACACGCCTTCACCGCGCTTGATCGGTATCAGCGGCAGTTGCTCGTGATCTTTCATCTGGGTGCAGGGATGCCACAACACCGCGAGATCGCGTTGCATCCACTGATTATTAAGGCCCATGTTCAGTCTCCTCGAGGCGGTCCGTGACATCTGCGGACATACAATCGCGCAAGCCTATGCAATGCGCGTCCCCGGAACAACCCATTGCGCCGTTTGAGCTACTTTATATAGGACGAAAGACGTCACTGGCGGCCTTTTGATAGCTAACGTATTCTTCGCGGTTCTTTGGGTCGTCTGACTCGTAAAACCGCTATTTCCTTGTGTATTTTCGGAGTTCTCTGAATGTCTGCTGGTTGGCTGCGCGCCTGTGCGCTGGTGATGTTGGGGCTGTTCAGCGTGTCTGCGCTGGCCAAGGATAAAACGGCGATCGTGATCGGCGGCGGCCTGGCGGGCCTCACGGCTGCGTATGAGCTGCAGAACAAGGGCTGGCAGGTCACGTTACTGGAGGCCAAGCCGAGCCTGGGCGGCCGCTCCGGCATGGCGACCAGCGAGTGGATCGGCAACGACAAGACTCAGCCGGTGCTGAACAAATACGTGTCGACGTTCAAGCTGGGCACCACGCCGGCCCCCGAGTTCGTGCGCACGCCGGGCTATTTGATCGACGGCGTGTATTACTCCGCGGCCGATCTGGCCACCAAGGACCCGACCACGGCCGAAGCGCTCAAGCGCTACGAGAAGACCCTGGACGATCTGGCGCGCTCGATCGAAGACCCGCAGAACCCCTCGGCAAACAGCACGCTGCATGCGCTGGATCAGATAAACGTTTCCAACTGGCTCGACCGGCTGACGTTGCCAGCGACCGCCCGCCAGCTGGTGAACCAGCAGATCCGTACCCGCTATGACGAACCATCGCGCCTGTCGCTGCTGTACTTCGCACAGCAGAGCCGGGTGTACCGCGGCGTTTCCGACCGTGACCTGCGTGCCTCACGCCTGCTCGGCGGTAGCCCGGTATTGGCCCAGGCCTTTGTCAAACAACTGAAAACCATCAAGACCAGCGCCCCGGTCTCGGCCATTATCCAGGACAAGGACGGCGTGACCGTCAAAGTCGGCAGCGTCGGTTATCAGGCCGACTACGTCGTCGTGGCCGTGCCGTTGCGCGCCCTGAACAAGATCCAGATGACCCCGGCGCTGGATGCCCAGCACCTGGCCGCGATCAAAGGCACCAACTACGGCTGGCGCGACCAGATCCTACTGAAGTTCAAGACACCGGTGTGGGAAAGCAAGGCGCGCATGTCCGGCGAAATCTACAGCAACACCGGTCTGGGCATGTTGTGGGTCGAACCTGCACTGAAGGGCGGCGCCAATGTGGTGATCAACCTGTCCGGCGACAACGCTCGCGTCATGCAGGCCTTCGGCGACAAGCAGATGGCCGATCAGGTATTGATCCGCCTGCACGCTTTTTATCCACAGGCGCGCGGTTCGTTCACCGGTTATGAAATCCGCCGCTACAGCACCGACCCGTCGATGGGCGGCGCTTACCTGGCCTTCGGTCCGGGCCAGATCAGCAAGTACTGGCGGCTGTGGGAACGTCCGATCCAGCGTGTAGCTTTCGCTGGCGAACACACGGACACCTTGTACCCGGGCACCCTGGAAGGTGCCTTGCGCACGGGGCAGCGGGCGGCCAGCCAGGTGGAAGACCTGGCGGCGGGCAAATCCTTCGAGCCTGCGAAGGTTGTTCCGGCGGCGGCCGCTGTAGCGGCTGGTGCAGTGGCGGCGAAGAAGGGCAACTTCTTCAGCAACCTGTTTGGTGGTTCGGATGACAAGCCAGCACCGGTCAAGGCGCCTGAACCAGTCGCTCCGGTTGCACCGGCTCCAGCGCCAGTTCCGGCTCCTGCGCCAGCGGCTGTTGAAGCACCAAAACCGGCGGCACCGGTGAAGGCCGAACCGGCGAAAAAAGCGCCGGCCAAGGCACCGGTGAAGAAGCCTGCGGCCAAAACCGAGGCTAAAAAGGCTCCGGCAAAGAAAGCTGAAACGGTGAAAAAGCCAGCGGCCAAACCGGCGGCGACCACTGAGACCAAGGCTCAGTAACGTTCAGGGGTAAAAAAAGCGCGGCTCAAGGGCCGCGCTTTTTTTTTGCTCATTTATCAAGCATGTAACACCCCGGTTTTGCCTGCGCGGCGCCCTGGAGTCGCCAATCCACGATCCGGGTCCTACACGCCTCAGCGATATATCGGATGCTTCCCACAAAGAAATCGGATCGAAATGATAGATAGCGCCTGACCTTAAATTCTATGTTCTTCAAAAAACTGGAGAGCATCATGAAAGCACTGGCGGCAATAATAATATTGATAGCCATATCTGGCTGTGTAGATGGTCGTCAAATGACAACAAATGGCACTGAACTAGCGCACAAATGCCAGATAGATCCGTACCACCATGATTGCTTGCAGCCCCCTTCAATCTTCCATAATTAGAATGCGCTGACGGCCAGGTCGGCCAGAAGGCTGTAGCCACTGAGGCCATGGCGAAGGGGGCTTCCCGTACACCCGATTTTTCCTCGACTACCACTAACATCCAGCCACAAATTCGCCTTTAATCCTTCCTTAACTCACCTATCTCAGACTCTTGATCGTATTTCTCGATATTTCAAAGCGAAATTTTCCGCTTTAAATCGATAGATAACTCGATAGTCTTGGTCGCAGTTCTCACGGGATTTGGGCAATGCAGCTACGTAACTCTTCTTCGCGCTACGGTTGGATCAGCGTGTTCATGCACTGGGGTGTGGCGCTGGCAGTCTTCGGTCTGTTTGCGTTGGGCTTGTGGATGGTCGGTCTCGACTACTACAGCACCTGGCGCAAAGACGCGCCGGACCTGCACAAGAGCATTGGTCTGGTGCTGTTCGCCGTCATGCTGCTACGGGTGCTGTGGCGTTTTATCAGCCCACCGCCGCCGGCGCTGCAAAGCTACAGCCGCATGACGCGCATTGGCGCCACGTTCGGCCATGCGTTCCTCTACCTCAGCCTGTTTGTCGTGATGATTGCCGGTTACCTGATTTCCACCGCAGACGGTGTCGGGATTCCGGTGTTTGGCCTGTTCGAAGTTCCTGCGCTGGTGTCCGGACTACCGGACCAGGCAGACACCGCCGGTGTGATTCATTTCTATCTGGCGTGGGTGCTGGTAATTTTTTCCGGCCTCCATGCGTTGGCAGCATTGAAGCACCACTTTATCGATCGTGATGCGACCCTGACGCGAATGCTGGGCCGCAAAGCTTGAAATTCAACCTCGACTCCAAAGGAATAGAAAGCATGTTGAAAAAGACCCTCGCCGCTCTGGCAATCGGTTCTGCTGTGCTGTCCGCAAACGTAATGGCGGCTGACTACGTTGTCGACAAGGAAGGCCAGCACGCCTTCGTCGACTTCAAGATCAGCCACCTGGGCTACAGCTACATCACCGGTACCTTCAAGGATATCGACGGCAAGTTCAGCTTCGACGCTGCCAAGCCGGAAGACAGCAAGATCGAGTTCAACGTGAATACCGCCAGCGTGTTCACCAACCATGCCGAGCGCGACAAGCACATCGCCAGCAAAGACTTCCTGAACGGGTCTAAAGCCAAGTTCGTCTCCACCAGCGTCAAATCCACCGGCAAAAACGCCGATGGCAAAGACACTGCCGACGTAACTGGCGACCTGACTATCCTTGGCGTGACCAAGCCGATCGTGGTCAAGGCCACTTTCCTGGGTGAAGGCAAGGATCCATGGGGCGGCTACCGTGCCGGCTTCGAAGGCACCACCAGCATCAAGCGTTCGGACTTTGGCAAGCAAAAAGACCTGGGCCCAGCGTCCGATGCGGTCGAGCTGTACGTTACGTTTGAAGGTGTGAAAGCGAAGTAATGCTGAGACTGTAGGAGCTGGCTTGCCAGCGAATGCGACATCTGCGACATCTGCGGCACCGCAGAAACCGAGTTGCCCCCTTCGCCAGCAAGCCGGCTCCTACAAGTAATACATAAAAAAAATGCCCCGGATCGCGAGATCCGGGGCATTTTTTATGGCAGTGCTAAATCAGCGGTTGCGAGTCAGCAACGCTGGTTTTTCACCGCGCGGACGGCCTGGCAGTTGATCAAGTTGTTCAGGTGTCGGGAAACGATCGGTTTTCGACTCCTTGTGAATGATCTTCGGTGCCGGGCGCGGGGGTTTTGCACGGCCGGTTCCGAGAGCGGCTTGTCGTCGCTACGGGCCGGGCGGCGGTTGCGGGACTCTTCGCGACGGGCCTGGCCGTCACGTGGAGCACCATTGCGCGGGCCGCTGCGCTTGGCCGGTGGCGTGCCGGTGGTGGCGCCGTCACTGCTGCGTGGACCGCTTTGGCGACCCTGAGGCTTGCCGCCGCGCGGAGCGCTGCGCCTGCGCCAGCTGCCGCGCCTGGTGCCGGAGCACCCGGACGACGACCGCGGCCTTGAGCCGGTTTGGCTTGAGGCACGTAGTCGACGCGGTTACCGAAGTTATCGATATCGTCGTCCAGGAACTCGTCCGGCGCACGATCAGCGGCGGCGCGAGGGGCCGGGCGCTGCTGTTCGCGGGCCGGGGTGCCTTCGCGTGGCTTCTGTTCACGGGCCGGACGCTCGCCACGGCCAGCGGCCGCAGGTTTTTCCTTGCCGCCCTTGTCCTTGCCTTTGTCTTTACGACCGCCGCCACCGCCAGTGCCGTTCGGACCGTCGCCGCGCGGGCCACGTGGGTTGCGCGGGTTACGCACGTCCGGACGCTCGCGAACTTCAGGTTTTTCGGCTTCCACTGCGCTGGAATCGAAGCCCATCAAGTCGCCGTCGGCGATTTTCTGGCGGGTCATGCGCTCGATGCTTTTCAGCAGTTTTTCTTCGTCCGGAGCGACCAGCGAGATCGCCTCGCCCGAACGACCGGCACGGCCAGTACGGCCGATACGGTGCACATAGTCTTCGTCGACGTTCGGCAGTTCGAAGTTGACCACGTGGGGCAACTGGTCGATGTCCAGACCGCGAGCGGCGATGTCGGTGGCGACCAGGATGCGCACTTCACCGGCCTTGAAGTCGGCCAGGGCTTTGGTGCGGGCGTTCTGGCTCTTGTTACCGTGGATCGCGACGGCGCTGAGACCGTGTTTGTCCAGGTATTCGGCCAGGCGGTTGGCGCCGTGCTTGGTGCGGGTGAACACCAGCACCTGTTCCCAGGCACCGGCGGTGATCAGGTGCGCCAGCAGCGAACGCTTGTGGTTGGCAGGCAGACGGAATACGCGCTGTTCGATACGCTCGACCGTGGTGTTCGGCGGCGTGACTTCGATGCGTTCCGGGTTGTGCAGCAGCTTGCCGGCGAGGTCGGTGATGTCTTTGGAGAAGGTCGCCGAGAACAACAGGTTCTGACGTTTGCTCGGCAGACGGGCCAGGACCTTTTTCACGTCATGGACAAAGCCCATGTCGAGCATGCGGTCGGCTTCGTCCAGCACGAGGATTTCCACGTGGGACAGGTCGACGCTGCCTTGGCCGGCGAGGTCGAGCAGGCGGCCGGGGCACGCCACCAGCACGTCGACACCGCGGGACATGGCCTGAACCTGCGGGTTCATGCCAACGCCGCCGAAGATGCAGGCGCTGACGAACTTCAGGTCACGGGCATAGACCTTGAAGCTTTCATGCACCTGAGCCGCGAGTTCGCGAGTAGGGGTCAGGACCAGGACGCGCGGTTGGCGCGGGCCGTGGCGCTGGGACTTGTCCGGGTGACCGTTAGGGAACAACCGCTCCAGGATCGGAAGGGCGAAGCCACCGGTTTTACCAGTACCTGTCTGTGCCGCAACCATCAGGTCGCGACCTTGCAACACGGCGGGAATGGCCCGCTGTTGCACCGGAGTAGGCTCGGTATAGCCCGCTGCCTCGATGGCGCGGACTAAAGCCTCGGAGAGACCGAGGGAAGCAAAGGACATGAGTAATCCTGTTCTAGTTAGGGCTTGGCCCAATGGGAGTCTTGCCTGGCGCGAATGGCGTTTAAGGGGACGCAATCCCGTCCGGTCCTGCTGGGCCTCGAAGGCTCATCTGGAGCGCTCGCGCGGGCTGAAAGCTGCGCTGTAGCGGGATCGAGATGCCTTGAACGAGTCCGAGCGTCCGGGCGTGAGCCTGGCGGGAAGGCCGGAGTATAACAGAGCAATCACTGCGCGCCGCTTTCCTGCTGCTCAACGGTTTTGCGGGTCGTGACCGCGGCCCCGGCGGCCTTTGCGCCCGTTGCCGGGCTGGCACCATAGCGGGCGCTCAATTCAGCGTAGGCGGGTTCGCGCTTGAAGCGCTTGAGCTCGGCGCCGAAGCGCTGTATCAGCAAGTCCATGCCCGCGTTGCGCCGCACCGCCAGGAACTGGCTTTGCTGGCTGATGACGACCGGGTTTTCGGTGATCTTGTCGCGAATCTTCAACTCGTCAAGCAAATGCTGGCCAACCCGGCGGTCGGTAATCAGCAGATCGATCCGCCCGCGCACCAGTTTGCCGAAGTTGGCTTCATGACTCGGTGCCGGCTCCCGGGTAAATAGCGACGATTCGCGAAAATCCTTGCTGTACAGATAACCCGGCGAGGTGCCGACGGTCAGGCCGCGCAATTCTTCCAGGGTCCGAAACGGATGGGGTCGGGCGTTGGCATAGAACATCACGAACTCGACTTCCGAGAGAGGTTCGCTGGGGTAGAGAAGGGTCGCGTCGCGTTCATCGCTGTGGAAGATATCCAGCGCGCCGTCCGCCTGACCTTGTTCGAGCATCGACAGGCAGCGTTTCCACGGCAGGAACTGCCAGTCGACTTCTATCCCCAGGCGCTTGAAGACAATGGCCGTGGTTTCGTAGTCCAGGCCTTGGGCTTTGCCGTTTTCTTCATACACATAAGGCGCCCAGGGTTCGGTGACAATGCGCAGTTTCTCGCCCCGGGCAGCGAAGCTCAGGCAAGTAAAAAGCACGGCTGTCAGCAACTGGGAGATAAGGGGCATGGCCTGAGGTTAGTACTCTCAAGGCTTAATGAGAAGCGCTGGCATGCCTGTTTCACGCTGACTGTCAGGGAATTGTGCGCCAGGCCTCTATTTGCAGGACGAATTGAGCAAATGGTCGTGAATGGCTTTGCATCGGCTGCCCAGGATCAGCTGCACCAGTTCCCTGTCGAACCAGCGTTCGAGCAAGCGCTGAGTGACCGGCTTGCCAAGGCGTTCCTCCTGGTTCTGCAACGCTTTTTCCCACCATACCGGTCCACACGCCTGGTCGAACTCGTTGGGGTGTTCATAACAGCCGTAGAGGATTTCGCGGATGAACTGACGCAGATGGGCGGGCAGTGCCAGGGTGATGAGCTTGTAGAGCAATCGCTGGCTCCGAGGCGGTCGCGGCAGGTGCATCGTCACCCGGCGAGTGTCATCCAGTGCCGCCTGACTGGTCGGGTTCCTGGCGTGTTTGGCAACCCAGGCTTTGACTTTGGCCCTGAACAGTTGCTTGCGGCTCCAGTAGTGATGGATCAGGTCCGGGCACTTTTTGACCTGCATGCTGCGATAGGCCGCGACCGACAGGCAGAACTCCTCAAGGGTATAAGCCCCGCGTGCCATGGGAAACAGTTCGTCGATCAGGGCAATGGAGTGGTCAAGCACTTGAGCGTCCTGCTGATGCAGGCCGATCACGCCGGAGTTGAGCAGCATCATCTGATCGTCCGCCAGGCCTCTGTCCCTGAGCGTGGTCGACAGCGCACTGTAGAGCATATTTTCTTTATTGGTGCCGTATCGGGTGTAGTAGTCGTTGCACAGCAGGGTGCCGGGTTGCACGCGATCGAACAATTCGACCGGTGAGCGATGAAAAAAGGTGTCGGTGTCGATCAGCAAAGCGACTGGCGACTCCTCGAGCACCTTGCGCAAGGCGACATGCTTGGCTCGAAAATGATAACCGTGGGGTGCGTTCCAGCGTTGGCGAGTAGCCTCGTCGAGTATGCGCACGCGGACCGGCAGGCGCGCGTAGGGCTGGGGATTGTCGCAGAACACCTGGATGTCGAGTTCTGCCTGGGGTGTCTCGCGCAGCCAGGCCAGAGCACTGGCGATGCTGAACAGTGCTTCCTGGTGGTAGGTCTCGGCGCCGAAAGCCAGGTAAACCAGTTGCGGGCGCGATGGGGATAGCTCAGTCATGGGGAACAACTTTCCATGGGCTGTTGAATGTAAAAGACCCTCAGAAGAGGGCCTTTGGGTACGGCGTGGTCACTGTCAGCGCGGTAGCTTCAAGTTGTTCCACACGGCCAGGCTCGCCTCGGCCTGGTTAAGGGTATAGAAATGCAGCCCCGGTGCGCCGCCCTGCAATAAACGTTCACACATTTCAGTAATGACCTGCTCGCCGAAACGCTGAATGCTGGCGGTGTCGTCACCATAGGCTTCCAGCTGCTTGCGGATCCAGCGCGGGATTTCCGCACCGCAGGCGTCGGAGAAGCGTGCGAGCTTGCTGTAGTTGGTGATCGGCATGATGCCCGGCACGATCGGGATGTCCACGCCCAGCGCCCGTACACGCTCGACGAAGTAGAAGTAGCTGTCGGCGTTGAAGAAATACTGGGTGATCGCACTGTCGGCGCCAGCCTTGGCCTTGCGCACGAAGTTGGCGATATCGTCTTCGAAGTTGCGCGCTTGCGGGTGCATTTCCGGGTAAGCGGCGACTTCGATGTGGAAGTGATCGCCGGTTTCTTCACGAATGAATTCAACCAGGTCATTGGCGTGGCGCATTTCGCCACTGGCCATGCCCATGCCCGAAGGCAGGTCACCGCGCAGGGCGACGATACGGGTGATGCCGGCGGCCTTGTATTGCGTCAGCAGGCCGCGCAGGTCGTCCTTGCTGTCGCCAACGCAGGACAGGTGCGGTGCGGCAGGCACTTTGACTTCGCTTTCGAGCTGCAACACGGTGTTGAGCGTTCGATCACGGGTCGAACCGCCAGCGCCGTAGGTGCAGGAGAAGAAATCAGGGTTGTACTTGGCCAGCTGACGAGCAGTGGCGAGCAGCTTTTCATGCCCAGCATCGGTCTTCGTAGGGAAGAACTCGAAGCTGTAGCGACGGTCTTGGGACATGGTCATATCCTTGGAAACGCATGAGGCGGACGCTGGCCCCCCTGTAGGAGCGAGCTTGCTCGCGAAAAACGTCAGGGCAACGCGTTATTCCAGACAGCACGCGTTATCGTTAACGTCCATCGCGAGCAAGCTCGCTCCCACAGTAGAGCCGACCTATCAGTAACGGTAAGCGTGCGGCTTGAACGGGCCTTCGACCGTCACACCGATGTAGTCGGCCTGGGTCTTGGTCAATTGAGTCACGACGCCGCCGAAACCGCGGACCATTTCCAGGGCCACTTCTTCGTCGAGCTTCTTCGGCAGTACTTCAACAGTCAGGCGCTCGGCTTTCTGGGCTGGCGACAGGTCGGCGTACTTCTGGCCGAACAGGAAGATCTGTGCCAGCACCTGGTTGGCGAACGAACCGTCCATGATGCGGCTTGGGTGGCCGGTAGCGTTACCCAGGTTAACCAGACGGCCTTCGGCCAGCAGGATCAGGTAGTCGTCGTTCTGGGCATCGAATGCGCCAGGACCGGTACGGTGGATCTTGTGAACCTGTGGCTTCACTTCTTCCCATGCCCAGTTCTTGCGCATGAAAGCGGTGTCGATTTCGTTGTCGAAGTGGCCGATATTGCAGACAACGGCGCGCTTCTTCAGGGCTTTGAGCATGTTCGAGTCGCAAACATTGACGTTGCCGGTGGTGGTCACGATCAGGTCGATCTTGCCCAGCAGCGCTTTGTCGATGCTTTCTTCGGTGCCGTTGTTGATGCCGTCGATGAACGGCGAAACCAGCTCGTAACCGTCCATGCAGGCTTGCATGGCACAGATCGGGTCGACTTCGGAGACCTTGACGATCATGCCTTCCTGACGCAGGGACTGAGCGGAGCCCTTGCCCACGTCACCGTAACCGATGACCAGCGCTTGCTTGCCGGACAACAGGTGGTCGGTACCGCGCTTGATCGCGTCGTTCAGGCTGTGACGGCAGCCGTACTTGTTGTCGTTCTTGCTCTTGGTCACCGAGTCGTTGACGTTGATGGCCGGGATTTTCAGCTCGCCCTTGGCCAGCATGTCCAGCAGGCGGTGAACGCCGGTGGTGGTTTCTTCGGTCACGCCGTGGACGCGGTCCAGGATCGCCGGGTATTTCTTGTGCAGCAGCTCGGTCAGGTCGCCGCCGTCGTCGAGGATCATGTTGGCATCCCATGGCGCGCCATCTTTCAGGATGGTTTGCTCCAGGCACCACTCGTACTCTTCTTCGGTTTCGCCTTTCCAGGCATAAACCGCGATACCGGCAGCGGCGATAGCGGCAGCGGCCTGGTCTTGAGTCGAGAAAATGTTGCAGGACGACCAACGCACTTCGGCACCCAGGGCAACCAGGGTTTCGATCAGCACGGCAGTCTGAATGGTCATGTGGATGCAGCCGAGAATCTTCGCGCCTTTGAGCGGCTGCTCACCGGCGTACTTGCGGCGCAGACCCATCAGGGCTGGCATTTCGGATTCGGCGATGATGGTTTCGCGACGACCCCAGGCCGCCAGGGACATGTCGGCGACTTTGTAATCGTTAAAATCTGCAGGCGTGATAACAGCGCTCATGATGAGCCTCCATTCGTAATGTATGCGAATGGGCGCCGTTGTGCGTTTAGTGTCTGGCCGTGGCCAGGCAACGCCCCATCCGAGCCTGACAGGTCGAACCTGCTGCAGCGCCCCTCGGACAGGTGGCGGGAAAACGGTATCAATGGAACGTTACCGTTTTGAAACGGTGGCGATTATAGCCGTGTGAGCGATACTTCCAAAGTGTTTCTGTTGATCAATGTCTGAACGGTTATCGAGACCATAGTTGAAGCTTAATAGAGCTCCAGGTCGGGCTCTGCCATGATGCCCACCATCATTCGGCAAGACGCTCAGGAGTGAATATGAATTTCCACACCCGCAAATGGGTAAAACCCGAAGACCTCAACCCCAATGGCACGCTGTTCGGCGGCAGCCTGTTGCGCTGGCTCGACGAAGAAGCGGCGATCTACGCGATCGTCCAGCTGGGCAATCAGCGCGTGGTCACCAAGTACATTTCCGAAATCAACTTCGTCAGCGCCTCGCGCCAGGGCGACATCATCGAGCTGGGCATCACCGCCACCGAGTTCGGTCGCACCTCGATCACCCTCAAATGCGAAGTGCGGAACAAGATCACCCGCAAAAGCATCCTGACGGTGGACAAGATTGTCTTCGTCAACCTGGGCGAAGACGGCTTGCCCGCCCCCCACGGCCAGACCGAGATCAAGTACGTTAAAGATCAGTTCAGGGACATGGACATGGACATGGACATGGACATGGACATGGACAAGGACAAGGACGAGTAATGCGAGTCCGTAGGAGCTGGCTTGCCAGCGAAGGCGCCCTCAGCATCACTACAGAAACCCCAGAAACCCCAGAAACCCCAGAAACCCCAGAAACCCCAG
>NZ_MULM01000130.1:0-41772 GCF_002029345.1 Pseudomonas sp. VI4.1 | reverse complement strand
GTCAGATGACATTAATGCCGTCTGACACACCGCCTTCGCGAGCAAGCCCGCTCCCACAGTGATTGCGTTTAACGTCGTATTAACGGTGGCCACCCCGGTCACCGTGATCGCCGCGGCCGACGTGGTCGCCTCTTCCACCACGGTTGTCGCGCCCGCCACGGCTGCGATTGTCGTTGTCCCGACCGCCGCGGTTACGGCCGTCCCAACCGCTACGGCTGTGCCCATCCCAACTGCGACTCTGATGAGCCCGGTAGTCGGCCCGCGGCGCCGACTGGTAATAACGCGGTGCCGGTTGATAAACCCGCGGCTGGTGGTAATACCGCGGCGTTGGCTGGTAATACCGTGCAGGCGGCGCATAATACCGGCGCGGCGCCGTGTAATAACCGCCGTTGGAATAATAAGGCCCGCCACCGGAGTAATACGGCGCAGGGGATGTGTAGACCTCGGACCGGTAGTAGCTGGCTCCTCCATCGGAATAGGGCACGCACGCACCAAGAGACAATCCCATCAGGGTAAGCAGAAGAAGTCGGTGGAGCTGTTTTCGACAGAGCATGGCGGCCTCCTGGACCGCGAGTGAGCCACACCAGCGACGCTGGCGGGCGACAGTCAATTATTCGGTGACTGTCGAAAGATCAGACATCGAATTCGAAATCTGGTGCGTTCGCGAAACACATTGAAACAAGTGACCGATGAAAGGTTTTTCATCCTGCACCTGCCGATCAATGGTGCCAGTGGTGATATCCGCCCCGGTAATACCGTGGGCCATGGCCGCCAAAGTACCAATAGCGATAGCCCCCATAGACGCGCGGGTCGTAATAACCGGGTGAGTAATAAGGCGAACGGTAACCGGGGTAGTAATAGGGCGCCGGATACACAGTGGCCCCACCGGTGTAGTAGTAACAGCCAGACAGGCCAAACCCCAGCAACGCACTCAGCAGCAGCGGACGGAGCTTTTTCTGAAGGAGCATGACGGCCTCCGGGAAGACCCGCGACAACACTCATCTGTTTTGACTTGAATACCCGGACCGAGTGCGCCAGGAGAAAAACCTTCAGATAAGTGGCCAATCCGTTCCATTGCGGTGCACTCACGCACCATCACAAGGCAACCCTTTACCCTTTCCTGCAACGACTGTGGCTGTTTCCTGCGGCCTAGAGCGTTCCAACCGACTTGGCACGGCTCTCGCTTTAGCAAAGGCGTGCAGGAGTCATCACAGGTTCGCGGCACCACAATTTGCAATGGCTGACTAGGGTTCCGGCTCGCTAAGGCGAGTGGCTGGTCCGAGAGTTGGCGACCTCCAGTTGAGGTTACACGGCGGGACAAAAGCCCGGGAGACAAGCCACCGTTCGCGGTGCCGCGTTGACTCCTGCCCGCCCCTGATCAACTGGAGAACCATCCCATGTCCCGACTTCGATTACCCGCCCTGCTCGCCGCTGCCTTCGCAGCCTGTCTGAGCCTCTCGTCCCAGGCTGCACAGAAAGACCACTTCAGCGTCTGCTGGACCATCTACGCCGGCTGGATGCCTTGGGAATACGCAGGCAGCCAGGGCATCGTCGACAAATGGGCGAAAAAGTACGGCATCCAGATCGAGGTGGTGCAGCTCAACGATTATGTCGAATCGATCAATCAGTACACCGCTGGCCAGTTCGACGGCTGCACCATGACCAACATGGACGCACTGACCATTCCGGCGGCCGGTGGCGTCGACAGCACCGCGCTGATCGTCAGCGACTTCTCCAATGGCAACGACGGCATCGTGCTCAAGGGCGACGGCAAGAACGTCGGCGACCTCAAGGGCATGGACGTCAATCTGGTGGAGTTGTCGGTGTCCCACTACCTGCTGGCCCGGGCGCTGGATTCGGTGGACCTCACCGAGAAAGACCTGAAAGTGGTCAACACCTCCGACGCCGACATCTCGGCCGCCTTCAACACCGATCAGGTCAACGCCGTCACCACCTGGAACCCGATGCTCTCGGACATCAAGGCCAGGCCCGGGGTGACCGAAGTCTTTAACTCCAGCCAGATCCCCGGCGAAATCATGGACATGATGGTGGTCAACAGCGCCACCCTCAAAGACAACCCGGCCCTGGGCAAAGCACTCACCGGCGCCTGGTTCGAAGTGGTCGAGTTGATGCACGCGAAAAACGCCGCCGGCAAAGCCGCCCTGGAGCACATGGCCAAAGCCTCGGGCACGGATCTGGCGGGATTCCAGGCGCAACTCGATACCACCCGATTGTTCGCCACGCCCAAAGAAGCCCTCGTGTTTGCCACCAGCAAGCAACTGCCGGAAACCATGCGCAAGGTCGCCGAATTCTCGTTCCAGCACGGTTTGCTGGGTGAAGGCGCCAAGGACACCAGCGCTGTCGGCATAGCCTTCGCCAATGGCGTGACCAGCGGCGACAAGGGCAACCTCAAGCTGCGCTTCGACCCGACCTTCGTGCAGATGGCTGCCGACGCCAAGCTGTAAACAGGAGGACTGGCCATGCGCCTGATCAATCGCCACCCGGATCGTCCGAGTCGCCTGTTGTTGGTGATCCTGCCGTTCGCCCTGGTGCTGTTCGCCTACTTCATGGGCTCGGCCGAGCGGCTGACGGACAACCCCAACGACAAGCTGCTGCCCAGCGCGGTGCAGATGACCGACGCAGTGAAACTCCTGGCGTTCACCGCCGACACCCGCACCGGTGACTACCTGCTCTGGCAAGACACCGCATCCAGCCTGCGTCGCCTGGCCATCGGCCTGGGCATCAGCGCGTTGGCCGGGTTGTGCCTGGGTATCGTCGCCGGGACCCTGCCGCTGTTCGGCGCACCGTTGTCGCCGTTGCTGACGGTGCTGTCGATGGTGCCGCCGCTGGCGATCCTGCCGATTCTGTTCATCGTGTTCGGACTGGGGGAGTTGTCGAAAGTGATGCTGATCGTGATCGGCATCACCCCGTGCCTGGCGCGGGATCTGGAACAGCGCGCCCGGGAGATTCCGCTCGAGTTGCTGATCAAGGCCCAGACGCTCGGGGCTTCGACCTGGACCTTGATGCTGCGGGTGGTGCTGCCGCAGTTGTTGCCGCGCCTGTTGATCTCGCTACGACTCATGCTCGGCTCGGCCTGGTTGTTCCTGATTGCCGCCGAAGCCATCGCCTCTACCGACGGCCTTGGCTACCGGATTTTCCTGGTGCGCCGGTACCTGGCGATGGACGTGATCTTGCCCTACGTGGTGTGGATCACCCTGCTCGCCTGGCTGATGGATTGGGGCCTCAAGCGCCTGACCCGACGGGCCTTCCCCTGGCACGAAGGTGCCTCTAAATGAGCCACGAAGGTGCCCCTAAATGAGTTATGGAGGAGCCCGCGCATGAGCTTCATCACCGTGAAAAATGTCTGGCAGCAATACGCCGATCAGGTGGTGCTCGAAGGGCTGAACCTGAACGTCAACGAGGGCGAGTTCTGCACGCTGGTCGGCGCTTCCGGTTGCGGCAAATCCACCTTCCTGCGCCTGCTGCTTGGCCAGGAACGCGCCAGTCGCGGCGAGATTCTGCTCGATGGCCAGGCCCTGGCCGGCGAGCCGGATGCCAGCCGTGGCGTGGTCTTCCAGCGCTATTCGGTGTTCCCGCACCTGAGCGTGCTGGACAACGTTGCCCTCGGTCTCGAACTGCCGCGCTCGCCATGGCTGGGGCGGTTATTCGGCAGCGCTAAACAAGACGCACGAGAACAGGCCTCGGTACTGCTGCACAAGGTCGGCCTCGGCCACTCGCGGGACAAGTACCCGGCGCAACTGTCCGGCGGCATGCAGCAACGGTTGGCCATCGCCCAGGCACTGATCATGAAACCCCGGGTGCTGCTACTTGACGAGCCGTTTGGCGCCCTCGATCCGGGCATCCGCAAGGACATGCACGGCCTGCTGCTGGAGCTGTGGCGCGAGACGCAACTGACGGTGTTCATGGTCACCCACGACCTGTCCGAAGGCTTCAGCCTTGGCACGCGCCTGCTGGTGTTCGACAAGGTTCGCCTCGACCCGCACGCCCCCGGCGCCTATGGCGCGCGCATCACCTACGACATCCCGTTGAACAGCGACCGCCGCATCAATCGTGCGGCTGTCGACGCCCTGCCGGCTCAGCTGGCGGGCACGCTTCGTATTGCCTAGAGGAATTTTGCAATGACCGATTCGACTCAACTGTTCCCGCCCTTCGCCGAAGAAATGCTCCCCGGCGGCGGTCATCGCTCTTTCGTATTGAAGCGCGGCCAATTGCTGCGCCTGACCGACCTGCGCGGTGGCGCCAACGTCAGCCTGACGTTGCTCAACGCCAACGAAAAAACCGAGCGCCTGAACCTGCCCGACAGCCTCAAATGCCAACACACCGCCAAGCTCACCACGGGCCATTGCCTGTACTCGGACATGGGCCGGGTGCTGGCTGCCATCACTGCCGACACCTGCGGCTGGAGCGACAGCCTCGGCGGCGTGCTGTGCGCTGAAGAGGTCACGCAAAAATACGGTCAGGGCCGCTATCAGGAACTGCGCAACGGTTTCTACCGCAACGGCACCGACAACCTGTTGGTGGAGCTGGGCAAATGGGGGCTGGGCCTGTCCGATCTGCTGATGACGCTCAACCTGTTCAGTCGGGTGAACGTCGATGAGGCCGGACGTTTCCACTTCGTCGAAGGCAACTCCAGGGCCGGCGATTACATCGAGTTGTATGCGCCGATGGACACGCTGGTGGTGCTGACCGCCTTGCAACACCCGATGGACCCGTCGCCGCAATACGCGCCCCAACCCCTGAAGCTCAGCTGGATGAACGCCGACGCCAGCGTCGCCGAACACTGCCGCACCTCGCGCCCGGAAAACGAGCGCGGCTTCATCAACACCGACCGCCTGTTCGCCTGAGGATCGCTGCCATGTCACTCGCCATCGCTACCGCTGCCGCTTCTGATGACACTGCCGCAAACAGGCAGCCAGACACCGCGGTCTACCGCGCCACCATCCCCGCCGGCGAACCCTGGCTGCTGGAGGTCAAGGCCGGCCAGACCTTGCGCATCCTCGACCTGGAAGGCAACCAGGCGATCGACACCCTGTTCTACAGTGTCGCCAACCCCAAGGAACGCTACGACGTGCAACGCACCTTGCGCCGGCAAAACAGCGTCTACCTGGGCACCGGCAGCGTGCTCTATTCCAATCTCGGCCAACCGATGCTGACCATTGTCGCCGACACCTGTGGCCGGCACGACACCCTCGGCGGTGCCTGCGCCCAGGAGAGCAACACCGTGCGTTACGCGCTGGAAAAACGCTACATGCACAGCTGTCGCGACAACTACCTGCGCGCCTGCGTCCACGACGGACGACTGGGCAAGGGCGACATCGGACCGAACATCAACTTCTTCATGAACGTGCCGGTCACGGCGGAGGGTGGTTTGACCTTTGCAGATGGGATCTCGGCACCGGGTAAATACGTCGACCTGCGGGCGGAGATGGACGTGATCGTACTGATTTCCAACTGTCCGCAACTGAACAACCCGTGCAACGCCTACAACCCTACGCCGGCGGAGGTGCTGGTATGGAACTGAAATTGGCGCGGTTGCGGCGGTGGTTGTTTGCCCTGTGTCAGGCCCGTTCAAGCCAATGCCTCAAACAGTAAGAACACCACAGCCCTCATGTGGGAGCGGGCTTGCTCGCGAAGGGGCCAGCACATTCAACATTGATGTCGACTGACTCTCCGCTTTCGCGAGCAAGCCCGCTCCCACAGGGGTGGATCAGCAGTGGTTTCAAGTTCAGTGATTCTGCCGCCGGGGACGACCCCGGCGCCCATCGAAAAACTGCGGGACGGCCCGCATCCCAGGTCGAGGCTGATGCGCTATCGCCTCCGGGGGTTTTGCCATGTTCGAAAAAGTCCTGATTGCCAACCGTGGCGCCATTGCCTGCCGTATCCTGCGCACCTTGCGCCAATTGCAGGTCCAGGGCGTTGCCGTCTACTCCGAAGCCGATGCCGCCAGCCTGCACATCCTGCAGGCCGATGAAGCCCACAGCCTGGGTGACGGTGCCGCGGCCGGCACCTATCTGATGGTCGACAAGCTGCTCGCCATCGCCAAGTCCACCGGCGCCACGGCGATTCATCCCGGCTACGGTTTTCTCTCGGAAAACGCCGCGTTCGCCGAAGCCTGCGAAGCCGCCGGTATCGCCTTCATCGGTCCGACGCCGCAACAACTGCGAGTGTTCGGCCTCAAGCACACCGCCCGCGCCTTGGCCAGGCAACACGGGGTGCCCCTGCTCGAAGGCACCGAGCTGCTCGACAGCCTCGACGCCGCCTTGATCGCAGGGGAACAGGTCGGCTACCCGGTGATGCTCAAAAGCACCGCCGGGGGTGGCGGTATCGGCATGCGCGTATGCCGCAACGCGGCGCAACTGAGTGAATCCTTTGAAGCGGTCAAACGCCTCGGCCAGAACAATTTCAGCGACGCCGGGGTGTTCATCGAGAAGTACATCCAGCGGGCGCGGCATCTGGAAGTCCAGGTGTTCGGCGACGGCCACGGTGAAGTGATCGCCCTGGGTGTGCGCGACTGCTCGGTGCAGCGGCGCAACCAGAAAGTCCTCGAAGAAACCCCGGCGCCGAACCTGCCCGACGGCATGGCCGAAGCGCTTTGCGCGGCGGCGATCAAACTGGCGCAAGCCGTGAACTACCGCAGCGCCGGGACTGTGGAATTCGTTTTCGACAGTGAAGATCAGCACTTTTACTTTCTGGAAGTGAACACCCGCTTGCAGGTGGAGCACGGCGTCACCGAGCAAGTGTGGGGCGTGGACCTGGTGCGCTGGATGGTGCAACTGGCGGCCGGTGATCTACCACCGTTGAGCGAGTTGAGCCAAGGGTTGAAAGCTTGCGGTCACGCGATTCAGGCACGGCTGTATGCCGAAGATCCGGGCCGGGATTTTCAACCGAGCCCCGGCCTGCTCACGGCGGTGGATTTTCCTGTCGCCGATGGCAAACAGTTAAGGATCGACACCTGGGTCGAAGCCGGTTGCGAGATCCCGCCCTACTTCGACCCGATGATCGCCAAGGTCATCAGCTGGGCGCCGAGCCGCGAACAGGCCCGCGCCGAATTGCACCAGGCCTTGGGCGACAGCCTGCTCTACGGGGTGGAGACCAACCGCGATTACCTGCGCCAGATCCTGCTCGATGCACCCTTCGCCAGCGGCCAGGCGTGGACCCGTTGCCTGGAAGGCCTGGTCTATCGGGCCAACACCTTCGAAGTGCTCAGCGCCGGCACCCAGACCAGCGTCCAGGACTATCCCGGCCGCCTCGGCTACTGGGCGGTGGGGGTACCGCCGTCGGGGCCGATGGACAGCCGCGCGTTGCGCCTGGGCAACCTGTTGCTGGGCAACGACGAAGGGGCGGCAGCGCTGGAAATCACCATGAGCGGCCCGTTGCTGCGCTTCAATTGCGAGGCGGTGATAGCGGTGACCGGGGCGGTGATTCCACTGATGTTGGACGGTGAAACCGTCGCAATGAACACGGCGCTGCTGATCCCGGCAGGCGCGACCTTAAGCCTTGGCACGATTGCCGGTGCTGGCGCTCGCAGCTACCTGTGCCTGCGCGGCGGACTGCAAGTGCCTGAATACCTGGGCAGCAAAAGCACCTTCACCCTGGGACAATTCGGTGGGCATGGTGGCCGAGCATTGCGCGCTGGGGATGTGCTGCATGTACCTGCATTGATCGACCGCAGCGTCGGCCAACAACTGGACCACGGCACCGAGCTACCCGCCGTGCGACAAATCCGGGTGATCTACGGCCCCCATGGCGCGCCGGAATACTTTAGCGAAAACTACATCGCCACCTTCTTCGCCACCCAGTGGGAAGTGCATTTCAACTCCAGCCGTACCGGCGTGCGATTGATCGGGCCGAAGCCGGAATGGGTGCGCGCCGACGGTGGCGAGGCGGGATTGCATCCGTCGAACATCCATGACAATCCGTATGCCATCGGCGCGGTGGATTTCACCGGGGACATGCCGGTGATCCTTGGCCCGGACGGCCCGAGCCTGGGCGGGTTTGTGTGCCCGGTGACGGTGATCGAGGCCGATCTTTGGCAATTGGGGCAGCTCAAGGCAGGCGATAAAGTTCAGTTCCTCCCCGTCGACCTGAAGACCGCCCGCAACCTCGCCTTGAAATGGAATACCCCCTGTAAGAGCTGGCTTGCCAGCGAAGAAATTGACGCGGTGTCTGTCAGGGCCCCTTCGCTGGCAAGCCAGCTCCTACAGGGGGTTGTGTCGCCTGTGGTATTGGATTTGGGTCAGGGGGATACGCGGCTTGTCGCAAGGCTGTCCGGCGACACTCACCTGCTGCTGGAAATCGGCGCACCTGAGCTGGACCTCGTCCTGCGCTTCCGCGCTCACGCCCTGATGCAAGCCCTGGAAAGCCAGCACCTGCACGGCGTGATCGACCTGACCCCAGGCATCCGCTCGCTGCAAGTACACTACCAACCCGAACAACTGCCACTGGCCGATCTGCTCGGCATCGTCGCCGGCGAATGGGACGCCGTGTGCGCCGCCAGGGACCTGCAAGTGCCCTCGCGCATCGTTCACCTGCCACTGTCCTGGGACGACCCGGCGTGTCAGTTGGCGATCGAAAAATACATGACCACCGTGCGCAAGGACGCGCCCTGGTGCCCGAGCAATCTGGAGTTCATCCGCCGCATCAACGACCTGCCGAATCTCGACGAGGTGCAGCGCACGGTGTTCGACGCCAGCTACCTGGTGATGGGCCTGGGCGACGTCTACCTCGGCGCACCTGTCGCCACCCCGCTCGATCCACGGCATCGGCTGGTCACCACCAAGTACAACCCGGCCCGCACCTGGACCGCGGAAAACTCGGTGGGCATCGGTGGCGCCTACATGTGCGTGTACGGCATGGAAGGCCCCGGCGGGTATCAGTTCGTCGGTCGTACCTTGCAGATGTGGAATCGCTACCGAGAGGTCGCCGCGTTCGATGGCAAACCATGGCTGCTGCGCTTCTTCGACCAGATCCGGTTCTATCCGGTGAGCGCCGATGAGCTGCTGCGCATTCGCCGGGATTTCCCCTTGGGGCGTTTCGATCTGAATATCGAGCACAGTCAGCTGAACCTGGCGGACTACCAGGCGTTCCTGAGCAAAGAAGCCGAGACCATTGCCGCGTTTCGCGATCAGCAACAAGGCGCGTTCAACGCCGAACGCGAGCGCTGGATCGCCAGCGGCCAAGCACATTTCGACAGCGAAGAACCGGCCCCGGACGCCACCGAAGACGCGCCACTGGCCCCTGGTCAACAGAGCGTCGACAGCCACATCGCCGGCAACCTCTGGCAGGTCCAGGTGGAGGCCGGCAGCCGGGTCGCCGCCGGTGATGTGCTGGTGATTCTGGAATCGATGAAGATGGAAATCCCCTTGCTCGCGCCCATGGCCGGCGTCGTCCGGGAAATTCGCGTACAGCCGGGGTCGCCCGTGCGCGCCGGCCAGCGCGTCGTGGTGCTGGAACTCGAGTGAACCCATTTTGAAAAGGATGAATGCCATGAACATCAATCTGCAACTCGACGCCCTGCGCAGCGCCTACCGCGATGGCAGCACCACGCCTCGGCAATTGCTGTCGAGCCTGCGCGATAAAGCCGCAGCGTTGAACCCGGACTATCACCTGTTCATCCACTTGCTCAGCGTCGAGGAACTGGAACCCTACCTCGCCGCCCTCGACGGTCGTGACCCGGACAGTCTGCCGCTGTACGGCGTGCCATTCGCGATCAAGGACAACATCGACCTGGCGGGCATTGCGACCACGGCGGCGTGCCCGGCGTTTGCCTACGTGCCGCAGCGTTCGGCGACCATCGTCGAGCAACTGCTCGCCCTGGGCGCTATTCCGTTGGGCAAGACCAACCTCGATCAGTTCGCCACTGGCCTCAACGGCAGTCGCTCACCCTATGGCGCGTGCCCGAACAGTGTGTTGCCGGATTATCCCTCGGGCGGTTCCAGTGCCGGTTCTTCGCTGGCAGTGGCGTTGGGTGTCGCGAGCTTTTCGCTGGGCACGGACACGGCAGGTTCCGGGCGGGTGCCGGCGGCCTTGAATAATCTGGTCGGGTTGAAAGCGAGCAAAGGGTTGATCTCCACGGCGGGCGTGGTGCCGGCCTGCCGCACGCTCGATTGCGTCACGACCTTCACCGCCACTGCCCGGGAAGCCAGCCAACTCCTGGCGCTCACCGCGCAACTCGACCCACGGGATGAATACAGCCGCCGCAATCCGCTGTGGAATGACGGCTCGGCGTTCGGTACGCCGCGCCCGTTCCGTTTCGGCGTGCCGCGCACCCAAGACCTGGAGTTCTTCGGTTGCCCTGAAGGTCCGTTGTTATTCGCCGATGCCGTCGATCAACTCACCGCGTTGGGCGGTGAGGCGGTGGCGCTGGATTTGTCGCCGTTCCTGGAAGCGGCGCGCCTGCTCTACGAAGGGCCGTGGGTAGCCGAGCGCTACAGCGTCGCCGGCGAGTTGCTGGCGCAAAATCCCGAAGCCGTGCTGCCGGTGATTCGCGCGGTACTGGCCAAGGCGCCGGCGGTGAGCGGCGTGCAAACCTTCCGTGCCCAGTATCGCCTGCAAGCCTTGAAAGCGCTGTGCGACCAGGCGCTGGACGGACTCGATTGCGTGCTCACGCCAACCATCGGCCGACCGGTGACACTGGCGGAACTGGCAGCCGAACCGGTGGTGCGCAACTCGGAACTGGGCTACTACACCAACTTCATGAACCTGCTCGATTACGCCGCCGTCGCCGTGCCCACCGGCTTCATGCGCAACGGCCTGCCATGGGGCGTGACGCTGTTTGGCCGGGCGTTCACCGATCAGTATTTGTTAGGGGTGGCGGATGCGTTGCAACGTCGGCAAGGATTGGCAACCTCTGCACCGACGACTGTCGCGCGCAATGATCGAGCACGGTTGGTGGTGTGCGGTGCGCATCTGGATGGGTTGGCGTTGAACTGGCAACTGAAACGCCGTGGAGCCCGGTTGATCGAGACGACGTTCAGCTCACCTGACTACCAGCTGTATGCATTGGCCGGCGGCCCACCGCTGCGGCCCGGGATGGTTCGGGTGAAGGCAGGTGGTGTCGCCATCGCCGTGGAGGTCTGGGAACTGCCGAGCAGTGAGCTGGGCTCGTTTCTGACCGGGATTCCGGCACCGCTGGGGTTGGGCAAGGTGCAACTGGCGGATGGGCGCTGGGAGAGCGGGTTTATCTGCGAGGCGTATGGGTTGGAGGGGGCGGTGGATATCAGTCATCTGGGCGGGTGGCGGGCGTACCTGAAAGATCTGCGTTGATCTCACGATTCGCTGGCAAGCCAGCTCCTACAAGGTCCGCGCAAAACCCTGTAGGAGCCGGCTTGCTGGCGAACCAGGCGATGCGGTGTATCAGGCATGCCCCCTTCGCTGGCAAGCCCAGACACCACCGGCCCTGATCCTTGCCAATTCACCCCACAAATCCCGCAGTTATTTCCACAAAGTGCCACTAGAATGCTTGCATCGGATTACTGCAACGGAATCGCCATGCCGCTTCGCTCGCCGCTGTATTCGCAACGCTCGTTGGTGCTCACGCTGATTGCGTTGCTGGGCGCCGGATTCCTGGCCACTTCTTTCCTGAGCTACTACGCCTCGCGGGCGTCGATCCGCGACAGTATCGTCAATACCGAATTGCCGCTGACCTCGGACACGGTCTACTCGGAAATCCAGAAAGACCTGGTCAGGCCGATCCTGATTTCCTCGATGATGTCCCGCGACACCTTCATGCGGGACTGGGTGGTCAATGGCGAAAACGACCCAGGGCAGATGACCCGCTACCTCGACGAGGTCATGACCCACTACGGCGCCTACACCGCGTTTTTCGTCTCCAACGGCACGCTGACCTACTACCACGCCAAAGGCGTGCTCAAGCAGGTCAAGGTCGATGAGCCCCGCGACGCCTGGTACTTTCGCGTCCGCGACATGGCCGATCCCTATGAGATCAATGTCGACCCGGACCTGGCCAACAAGGACAACCTGACCTTCTTCATCAACTACAAGGTCTACGACTACAACAACCGCTTCATCGGCGCGGCGGGTGTCGGCCTGACGGTCGACGCGGTGATCAAGCTGATCGACAAATACCAGCAGCGCTACCAGCGCAGCGTGTATTTCGTCGACACCTTCGGGCGCCTGGTGCTCACCGGCGCAGAAGGTGGCCCGCAAGGCGCCCAGGTTGGACAGACCCTCGGCGAACTCGACAGCATGAAGAGCCTGGTCAGCCAACTGCCCAAACCCCACAGCGGCAGCTACGAGTATTCTGTCCAGGGCCAGGGCCACTTCCTCAACGTGCGCTTCATTCCGGAGCTGAACTGGTACCTGTTCGTCGACAAGCGCGAAGATGGCGCCCTCAGCGAGATCCGCCAGTCGCTGTACCTCAACCTGCTGATCTGCCTGATCGTCACCCTGACCGTGCTGGCCCTGCTCAACCGGGTGATCAAGCGCTATCAGGGCAAAATCCAGACTCAGGCAACCCTCGACAGCCTGACTGAACTGCCCAACCGTCGCGGCTTCGACCTGCTGGCCGCGCAAGCCATGCACGAAGCCCGGCGCGAGCCCAGGCCAATGACCGCGCTGTTGCTGGACCTGGACCACTTCAAGGCCTTGAACGACACCTACGGTCACCTGGCCGGCGATCAGGTGCTGATCGGCTTCGCACGGGACCTGGAAAGTTGCCTGCGGCACTCCGACATCGTCTGCCGCTGGGGCGGTGAAGAATTCATCGTGTTGCTCAAGGACACCGACGGTCACACCGGCAAGATGATCGCCGAGAAGATCCGCCGGCATGTCGAAGAACAGCATTATGCCTACAACGATAAGCAACTGCGCCTGACGGTGAGCATCGGCCTGACCACCCTGCAAGCGGACGACACCTTGCACACGCTACTGTCCCGGGCCGATCAAGCGATGTATCGTGCCAAGCATTCCGGTCGTAACCGCACCTGCGTGGAAATGCCTCACTCCAGTTATGCATAGTCCTACATGAACAAACCAGAATTCTGCCCGGCCTGCGGCGCCTCCAACGACTGCACCCTGGCCGACCCTCGAACCGCCGATCGGGCCTGCTGGTGCTATGGCGTCAGCATCGACCCGGCGGTGCTCGAAGCGCTGCCGCCGGAACTGCGCGACCTATCCTGCCTGTGCCCCCGCTGCGCCCAGGTCGAGGCACAGTTGGGTTAAGCAACCGCGCTGTCGATCACGTAAGATACGGCCCCCTTTCTCCACTGATTGTCGTCATGCGCATCGACCGTTTCCTCAGCAACCTGCCCCGCTTCAACCGTCAGCAGGTGCGCCTGTTGCTGGTGGAAAAGCGCGTGCGGATCGACGGCAACATCGTCAGCGACACCCACGCCGAGGTCTCGGTGTTCAGTCGCGTCGAGGTCGACGAGCACGTACTGCAAGTCGGCAAGCCCGCCCGCTACTTCATGCTGCACAAGCCCGTCGGCTGCGTCAGCGCCACCCGCGACCCGGAACACCCGACCGTACTCGACCTGATCCATGAGCCGGACAAGGACGAACTGCACATCGCCGGGCGCCTGGATTACAACACCACCGGCTTGATGCTGATCACCAACGACGGCAGCTGGTCACGACGCCTGACCCAACCGCAGACCAAACTGCCCAAGGTCTATTACGTCGAGACTGAACAGGACATCGGTCCCGACTACGCGATCACTTTCACCGAAGGCCTGTACTTCGCCTTCGAAGACCTCGTCACCCAGCCCGCCGACCTGGTGGTGCTCGGGCCGAAATCCGCACGCCTGAGCATCGTCGAAGGCCGGTATCACCAGGTGAAGCGGATGTTCGGCCACTTCGACAACAAAGTGTTGCGCCTGCACCGCGAACGCATGGGCCCGCTGGCGCTCGACAATGCCCTAAAACCGGGCGAGTACCGCGCATTGTGCACCGAAGAGATCCTTTTGTTCTAAGCAGACGACCGCTCAGCAGAAGTTGTCGAACAATTTACGAATGATACTTGCGCGCGAACGTGACCCCTGCTTGAATCAGGACGTCGGCCGAAATGTGACCGACGAGTCACAACATACTTCTAAGAAACTTTTTGCCGGTAGAGAACCCTCAGGTTCCGCCTTCCCCCGGCAGACTGCCCGCCAATAACAATACCCGTCGACCGGACTGCATTGGATCGACATGGGCTCCAGAATTCCAGGCGTATGCCTACCTGTCATAAAGCTCGTGCAATCTCAGTTGCGCGCATACCCGCTTGCTTGGAGTCTGATGACATGAGGCCAGAAATCGCTGTGCTGGATATACAGGGTCAGTATCGGGTTTACACGGAGTTCTATCGCGCAGACGCCGCAGAGAAGACCATTATTCTGGTCAACGGCTCGCTGGCCACGACTGCGTCGTTTGCACAAACCGTGAAAAACCTCCACCCGCAGTTCAACGTGGTCTGCTACGACCAGCCCTACGCGGGCAAGTCAAAAGCCCACAACCTGCATGAGCAATCGTTGACCAAGGAAATCGAAGGGCAGATCCTCCTGGAACTGATCGATCACTTCGCCGCCGAACACGTGCTGTCGTTTTCCTGGGGTGGCGCCGCGACCTTGGTCGCCCTGGCCCAACAGCCACGGCGCATCGAAAAAGCCGTGATCAGCTCGTTCTCGCCGGAGATCAACTCGCACATGCTCGACTACCTCGAGCGCGGCATCGATTACCTCGGCAGCCGGGACGGCGACCGGGTCGGCAACCTGGTGAACAGCACCATCGGCAAACACCTGCCGACCCTGTTCAAGCGCTTCAACTATCGGCACGTCAGTTCCCTGGCCGAGCATGAATACGGGCAGATGCACTTCCACATCAGCGACCTTCTGCACAGCGATCGCCAGTGCTTTTTCAAGGCCGCGCAGAAAATCACCGTGCCCGTGCTGTTCATGAACGGCGAATGGGACGAATACACCGCCGCCGATGGCGCCCGGTTATTCGCCAACCACGTGCAAGACGCCACCTTCAGCACCCTGCAGGCCACCGGCCACTTTCTCGACATGGAGCACAAAGCCGCCTGCCGAGACAGCCGCAACGCACTGCTGGGCTTCCTGAAACCGGCGCCACAGTCGAGCCGACCGCGGTACCACTACGTCCAGGACCAACATGCACTGTCCATCTGAAACAGCGTCATCGCGAGCAAGCCCCGCCCTACAGCGTTAAACGCATCCTGTAGGAGCGAGGCTTGCCCGCGAACGACCGTCCCGCGGTCCCTGTTTTTGCTTTATCCGCTGCTAAATGCAACGAGCACAAAGAAAAACTTCAAATCCATGCGCACATCTGGTACAAAGTCAGCCGCTCTGAGCGGGTGTCGTATAATGGCATTACTCCAGCTTCCCAAGCTGATAACGAGGGTTCGATTCCCTTCACCCGCTCCAATCGAATTTCAGTCTCACGTCGGTTTTTGACGGGGGATGCAGGTAAAGAAAAAACCGGCCTTGATGGCCGGTTTTTTTGTGTCTGGGGTTTGGTGGGATTGGGCTCATTTTTTACAAGCAAAGCGACCCCCATTTTCATCGTCCCCTCACCCATTTTCCGCTGGTCGTTGAGCTAGTGTCCGAGGGAGGGAAGCGCCTACCCTTTACTCTGTTAACGTTTTTTTCTCAAATCGCGGGTTTAGTATCAAATTTCATCCAGCATTAACATTTTCACAGCTACGAAAATTATCGTTTTCGCATAAGATCGGCCTTCTGTTAGCGTTTTTATTGCCTCAGTAAAGGATTTCGTCAATGCAAGTCGGTTTCAAGACCCTCGCGACCCGCTACGCCATCGCATTGGCGCAGCCTCTGCGTGCCGAGTCGATGATCGGCACGGTTCGCGTCAGCCGCGAAAGTGAGGGCCAGGTGGAGAACCGGTATCCACCAAGCTACCGACCTGCAGACGATTTCGCAGGGCATTTCGAATTCGGTCTCAAGTACGAAGAAATTCATCTCGAGTTTTTTGCTCGCCTGTTCGCGGTCACAGGCCCGCAGCCTATCGAAGACTGGTGTCGACGGGAGCCTTTCGGCCAGTACGCCCGTCGCACCGGGTTCTTCTACGAATGGCTGACAGGGGAACGTCTGGATGTGCCTGACGTGACCAATGGCCGCTATGTTGATGCCGTTTCTCCAACAGATTACCTGACACGTAGTGAGGCACTGCGAACACGGCGTTGGCGTGTCAATAACAACCTCCCGGGGACGGCTGAGTTCTGCCCCTTGGTTCGTCGTACCCCGTCAGTCCAGGAAGCTTTGCAATTCGATCTGCGCAAGGCATTGGAAGAACTGGATCACGCCTATGGCGCCGACATTCTGATGCGTACGGCCAGTTGGCTGACGTTCAAGGAATCGCGCGCGAGCTTTCTCATCGAAAAGGAAGCCGACCAGGCGGATCGCATCCAGCGGTTTGCCCATGTCATTGCCCAGCACTGCGGTCATATCAAAAACCCGTTGAGCAACGACAGCCTGCAGTCCCTGCAAGCCGGCATTCTGGGGCGTGATGCCATCGGACTGGGCTTGCGGCGCTCTCCTGTGTTTGTGGGCCAGGCCACAATGCGCGAGGACATCGTGCATTACATTGCCCCTCATTTTGAGGATCTCGCGCAGCTATTGGCAGGGCTCAACGAGTTTGAAGTCGCAACACGTGGTGCGGAGTCACTGGCACGTGCCGCGGTGCTGGCATTTGGTTTCGTGTATATCCATCCCATGCGCGACGGCAATGGCCGGATTCATCGCTTCCTGATCAACGACACCTTGATTCGGGATAAGGCGGTGCCTGACGGCGTGATACTGCCAGTGTCGGCCACCATCACCAGTTCGATCGACTTCAGGGCTGGCTACGATCGTACGCTCGAAGCGTTCTCGCGGCCGTTCATGCGACGTTACGCAACGGACTACCGGTTCGGCGAACTCGTGACCTACGAGGACGGCACTCCCAGCAACTTCATCTTCGATGAATACGAGGACGCGTGCTTTGCCTGGCGGTATCCCGATCTGACCGAACACGTCCTGTACACCGCACGCGTCGTCGAGCACACGATTCGAAAGGAAATGGCGGATGAAGCCCGAGTACTGGTGATTTTTCAGCGAGCGCAGGAGCAGCTGAAAGAGGTACTGGAGATGCCAGACCAGGATGCAAACCGCATCATCCGCTCCATCAAGGAGAATGGCTGGACGGTATCTGGCAAGCTAAAGAAAGGGTATCCGCAGCTTGAAGATGAGGGCACGGCGAAACGCGTCGTCGAGGCCGTGCGTTCCGCGTTTGAGAATCGGGAGATGGGGGCTGGCGAAGAGTGATTTCCGGCGAATCCGGATAAGGTGCTCTCGAGCCTCCAGCCCTGCCCGCGCTCTTCGACGCGAAGAATCCTCACGCTTCCAGCCGCCGATACATGCGGGAGCAGATCAGCGCGAAGATGCCGCCAGATCCTCTTCGACGAAGCGCAGCATCGCCTCCGCCAGTGCCTCCCGCGGATAGGCATTCTGTGTCACCAATAGTGAACCTAGGGTGGAATGCGTTCGGGCGATCGGCACTGCCAGTGCCCAATGATCGGCGTTGATATAGCCCATCAGGCGGCTGCCGGGCACAACCTGATCGTAGAAGATCACTTGGCTGTCGTTGCGGGCATCGATGCGCGCCAGCTTGTTGTAACTCGATTTCAGCACGGCCGAGATGTGATCCGGCTGCGGGAAGGTCACGAGCGAATAGTAGTTCAGTTCGGACGGCAGCCGGTTCTGCGCCAGCCAGTTCTTGCGCGTTGCGGGTCGAAGGCTGTTGATCGCGCCACCGTCGCCCGAATCGCAGGTCGCACCGGGAAAGTGCCGCAACAGGTCCGCCTGGTACTGCTCGGCATCGTTGGCCAGCGCCGAGCCGCCGACCGAGCCGGCTGCGCTGATCACTGCCGCCACGCGGCCGCGGACTTCCGGGTAAGCGACCATCGCTTCGAGGATGTCGGGCGCGCCCTTCGAATAGCCGATGAGGACGAGGCGCGGCGGTCCGGCGTCAGCTGGCATCGCCATGATCGCGTCGCGTATTTGCCGAGCGTTCTTTGCGGAGCTCGATAAGGCGTCGACCTTGATCTGCACCAGGTCATATCCGAACTGGCGCAGATGAACCGCTACGCTGCCCGGCGCTTGCAGCCATTGCTCGAAGCATTCGTAGCCGACGCCGGCCACCACAGCGCCAACCAGACGGCGTTTCGATTGACCGAGATCGACGGGTTTGCCGGTGCCACCCGGTTCGCTACCGACGCGCGTCAATGCCTCCTCGCAAGGGCGGCTATCGGGCAGAACGCTTGCTCGCGTGTCGAGGATCGAGCAGAAAATCTCGCGAAAGCGCGCCCGCTGGTCCTTCACGCCGGCCTGCGACGCTGGGACCAGTACCAGCGGCGGGGTGTCCGCCGAGTAGGCAATCAGCGGCGCGGGTGTGCAGGCGGTGAGCGCATGGCAGCCAGCGATCATCAGCCATGCCATGCCAGCGCTGCACAACAATGGGTGGGTACCGCACAAACGGCCGGCCGAGTCATCCGGCCTGCCGAACAGGTCACTTGCGGGCATCATCGACCTCCTTTTGTGCAGGCGAGTCGCGCCGGTCCAGATACGGTTCCCAATCGAGCAGCTTCACCTGCGACAGGCTGAGCGGCCGCGTCGCAAAGAACATGACCGCACGCAGACCGTCGCTGAAGTAATGGGCGCCGCTGAACGTCGTTCGCGAGTGTGCCTGGGACGCGGGATCGACGCCGGTGACGAACCCGAGCTTGTCCAGACCGGCCGAATACATCATGTCCTGGATCAGGAGGTTTCTCGCCTCATCGACATCTTCATGCAAGACGAGGTTTTGCGAATCGCGCGGTGCAAAGCGTCCGCCGGTCGGTCTTGCGACCTGCGCGAGATAGACGGAGTGACCTTCGAAGCGCATTGGCGTGTTCCACACGCGCACCCAGGTCGCCGGCGCTCCGGCTTGCGATCGCTTGCGAACCACGGCATCGGGCATGCGGCCGAACACACGTTCGGCCGCATCCGCGGGGTTCGCGGCACGCCGGTAGCCGCGACGCACAAATGCGGCGGCGATATCGGCGAACTCGCCGACGAGAATGGCATTGATCGGATCGCCGGGCGCCTTGCCGTTCGCGTCAGTGGCGCAGCAGGGAAGGCGCTCCAACGCGGAACGCAACGCGGCCAGATCGTCATAGTCCTTGATCTCGGAACCATGATGCTGGAACAAGCCTTCGGCAAACCATTTTTCCCCGGCATCGTCCGGCACCCGCAAGAAAAGGGAGAACGGGATCAGCGTCTTTCTCTGCAGCAGATCGATATTCAGCAGCCGCGTAACGCGCTCCGGGTTGATGAACAGCACGCCGGCTTTCGTTTCGCCTGGCAGGACGGGATTCTTGAACCCCAGTTGGTCCAAGTGTGCATTGATGCGTGCGTTCGCGGCCGGGGCGAATATCCCGTGCATGGACCAGGCGACTTCGAGTGGCGAGAAATAGTCGGGATCGGTTCCCGGTCGCAGCAACAAGAGCGGATCGGCAGTCTGGTTCTGGACTTCGACCCACACGGGCTGCACGCGTGTCTTGTCCAGCTCCACACCCAGCATGCGCTGCCTGTCTTCGGCACTGAGCACGGCGGCGCTGACGCGCACCTGATGCCTGGTGGCCGTCTGCGCACGTTCACGCAACTCGGTAGTACTTAAATCGGCGGGTGCCTGCCAGGTCGTACAAGCAACGACGAGCGCAAGAATCGCTGCACAACCCAGGGTGCACAAGCAGCGTGTTGCACACCGCAGAGTCCCCCTGGCGGGTGGCGCCGACGGCAAGCGGCTCATGGCTTGACCCGCCCCGGTGATTGTCCGTCATTCTCATAGATGCCCTTCGAGAGAAAGAACTCTATTTGCGCCAGGGAGGTGTGCATGGGATCGAATACCAGGACACAGCGCAGCCCATCCGTGTAGTAAGGATCGGTCGTCAGGTTCTCGCGCGGCGCGCTCTTGGGCGCGGCCCCCACACCCTTCACGAATCCGAACTTGGCCAGCGTCACCGAATACGCCATATCCTGCGTCAGCGCACTGCGCGCTTCGTCGACATCAGGGTCGATCTTGTGCGTCGTCAGCGTCGCAGTATGCATGGTCAACCGGCTGCCGATATCACGGCTGATCTGTCCGATCCACACCTTCTTGCCGTGATATTGCATCGGACTCAGCCACAGCCTCAGATGATTACGCTGGTGGACGTTGTCACGCGCCTTTTGCAAGGCAAGGTCCTGGGCTCGCCCGAACAGATAGAGATCGCTCACCGGCGCATAGGGATAGCGCTCGCCGGCAAGCGCCGAATGAACCATTTTCATGATCGCCCCCGACCACTTTTCCTCGGTTCCGCGCCAGCCGCGACGCGCGAATGCGGGGAAGGCATCATCGAGGCCGCCGACGATCACCAGGTTCAGCGGATCGCCGTTCCTGGAACCCTCCTCGTTGGTGACGCAGCACGGCAGCGCCTCCAGCGCCGCCTGGAAACTGGCGTCATCGGTGTAGTTCACAATGTCTTCGGGCGGATAGATGCCCTGCCTGAACACTTCGCTGATGTGGTAATCGGTGCGCAGGCCCGGCACGATGGCCAGGACAGAGAAATGCCTCGACCGCCCGTCTGCCACCAGATCGAGGTTAACGAACTTGAACCCCTCGTCGAGATGGGTCAACACGAAGCCCGAGGTTGTCGCGCCAGGTGCGACAGGGTTGCGGAAGGCCAGCCGACGAAAGTGCCGGTCGAGCGCCGTCCGCTCGTCCTGCGTGCCCCCCGGGAAAAATGCTTCGGCCGCCTCGGATGCAGGGAAGAAATTTGGATCGAGGCCCGGCGAAAGCAGATAGTAGGCGCGGTCTTCCCGGTTTTTGACTTCGACCCAGACTGGCTGTATCGATTTATTCGCCAGGGGCACGCCGTAGACCACTTCGCTTTCTGCGGCCGACAGTACGGCGGTCGACACCCCCAGGCGCCATCGCTGCGCGTCACCGCGCGGCTTTTGTAGTCAAGGCTCGTCGTTGACTGAGGCTGGGAGGCGCAGCCGACGAGCGCGGCTGCGATGGCCATTGCTGCGAGCGCGTGTCTCACCATGCGATGCATCGCGTAACCTCATCAACTGAGCTTCGCTGCCCTGCCTGGGTAATCCGTGGCGACTGCGCACATCGGTTTCCATGTCTCAGCCTTTCATTATGAACCGCCCCGGGAATTGCGCAGGTTTTTTGTATCTGTAGCAGGGACGCTGTCATCTACACTGAAATTTGTTAGCGTTTTTTTCACATATCACGGATTCAGTATCAAATTTCATCCAGCATTAGCGTTTTCACACCGACGAAAATTATCGTTTTCGCATAAAACTGCTGTTCTGTTAGCGTTTTTCTTGCCCCAGTAAAGGATTTCGTCAATGCAAGTCGGTTTCAGGCACCTTGCAAACCGTTACGACATCGCACTGGCACAACCTCTGCGCGTCGAGCAATGATTGGCACTGTTCCCACCCAACCGCTGCACTCCAGTGCTCAGCACCGCCCGTTACAGAATTGGTGCGGTGACACAGGTCCTGGAAAACCTCGCGATGCGCGGTGACATCACCACGGATTCGGTGATTCTCAGCGACCAAGGTGTTGCAGCAGGGCTGAGAACGGGAACGGCCGATGATGAGGCGGGTTAAGGTTCAGCGCTGAATAGAGACCCGCTGGGCAAATTAGACGGATGACGTTCAGCGTCACCTGTACATTTTTGCATCAACGGGTCGCAACAATAAACAACCGCGGGAACGGCAGCAGCACCGAGCCATCGGCCAACGGCGGATAAGCACGCTCGATGGCTGCCTGATATTGCTTGAGGAACTGCCCCCGCTCCGCTTCATCCAGCGGCTCGAGAAACGGCCGCAATCCACTGCCCTTGAACCACTCGACCACACCAGCCGCGCCGTCCGCGAGCGGATGGTGATAAGTCGTGCGCCACACATCGACCCGGGAACAGTGGGGGCGCAGCATCGAGTAGTAACCGCTGGCACTGTCCATTGGCGTCCGCTGCCCGGCGACGCCTGCCAGCTTGCCAACCCACGGCCCATCGGCCGCGACTTCGCGCATCAAGCGGTGCGAGGGCTCGTTGAGGTTGTCCGGCATCTGGATCGCCAGGCTGCCGCCGGGCGCCAGCTTGTTCACCAATGCCGGTAGCAAGTTCGCGTGATCAGGCAGCCACTGCAGCACCGCATTGGCAAAGATCACATCGAACGGGCCGCTTTCGTTCCAGGTATCGATGTCAGCGGTATCGAATTGCACCTGTGGCAAACGCCTGCGAGCGGCGTCGATCATGTCGGTCGAACTGTCCAGCCCTCGCACCGCGGCGTTGGCGAAGCGGTCCACCAGCAACTCGGTCGAGTTTCCGGGGCCGCAACCGATGTCGATGGCCGAGCGCACGTCAGTGCCGGGAATGGCCGCCAGCAGGTCACGGGCCGGGCGCGTGCGTTCATCTTCAAAAGCGACGTATTGTTTGGCGGACCAACTCATTGCGTTCTCCTGTCTGTGCGTTGTCATGGGCTGTCCGCTACGATACCTCGGTCGACAAGCTCCGCCCTACCCCCGCGATCTCTACTTATCCCCCCCTTCTCCTGCATCTGCACCGAAAACCTGGTGGCGTCCGTATTGTCCGAAAGAGCCGATTTGGCCGAATGGGAATATGTAAGCAGAATTTTCAGCATGCCGGCGCTGTCACAAAATCAGGCGCATCCCAATAAGGAACACGGCAATGAAATTCGCAAAAATCTCGCAGAAACTCGCTCTGTGGGCCGGTAGCCCCAAGACCTTCATGGGCGCGCTGATCCTGATTGGTCTGTGGGGCCTGAGCGGTCCGATTTTCGATTACAACGACACCTGGCAGCTGATCATCAACACCTCCACCACCATCATCACCTTCCTCATGGTGTTCTTGATCCAGAACACGCAGAACCGCGATACCGACATTCTGCACCTGAAGATCGATGAATTGCTGCGGGTCAACAAGGAGGCGCGCAACGCGATGCTGGGGCTCGAATTGCTCGATCTCAAGCAGCTGGAAGCCTTGCGCAAACACTATCGCGCCATGGGCGAAAATGAGGTGTTCGACCTCGAAGGCCTCGTCTCCAAGGGCAAGCAAAAACCCAAGTGGGACGAGTGCTGAGCAAAAAAAAGGCGCCTGACCTGAGTCACGCGCCGTTTGCGTTTAACACTGCCAACTCCTAGCGACTGGCTTGCAGCGCCTTGGCCATCTGCAGATGGTTTTGCAGTTTGGGCAGGGTTTCTTCAGCGAAGGCTTTGATTTGCGGCACATCGGTGGTCTGCGCGGCCTGCTGCAGCTGCTCGATGGCTTCCTGGGTGGTTTTCACCTGGCTGGCCGCGTAGGTCTGGTCGAAGCTTGCGTCAGCTTTCACTTCCGGCATCAGGGCCTTGGCCTTGTCGACCACTTCTTCGCGCGGGGCGACTGGCAAATCCAGTTGCTTGGCGATTTTCGCCAGATGCTGGTTGGCGGTGGTGCGGTCGTTGATGACGACGATGGTGTAATCCTTGACCTGTTTGGACTCGGACAATTGGTGCGCCAGGCGACTGGCTTCGATGTCGGCCATGCCTTTGGCCGAGGCATCATTGATGAATTCGGCAGGGGACTGGGCAAAGGCACTGCTGGCACACAGGCCCAGTAACGTGGCAAAACTGGCATTGCGTAATCGGGTGGCCATCCGGCTCATGGTCGCGCCCTCCTTCTCGTAAAATTCAAGCGGGAGCTTGCGCCCCCGCCTCTCAATCAAAACTACCTCAGCGACTATTTCGATTTCTGACCGCCTTTGCGGCCCATATCGGGTTTCGCAGGGTCTTTTTCGACAGTCGTAGTGGTAGTTTTCCCACCTTTGCGACCCGCTTCAGACGCCTTCGTTCGATCGTTGGCGAAGTTTCCCGAGTTCGAGTTTCTTGAGTTAGGCATGATTTTCTACCTCTTTTGATGAGCGCAGCGAGCAGAAGCCCGCATAGAATCAGAATTTCGAACACCGCAAAGGTTTAGAAAAACATCGGGTCGACGCGACGAACGGCGGCGGTTTTTCAGGTATCGGGTGGCAGATGCCGCTGGCGTTTGGCGCTGTACATCGCCTCGTCGGCATGCCTGAACAACTGATGTTCCTCGGTGCCATGCTCGGGGTAATGCGCAACGCCGATGCTCGGCTGGATGTTCACGCTGTGCCCGTCCAGGCGCAAAGGCTGGGAGAGGACCTGGCGGACTTTTTCCGCCACGTTGCCGGCGTCTTCGCAGGCGTGGATGCTGTGCAGCAATACGACAAACTCGTCACCGCCGATGCGCGCCACCGTGTCCGTTTCGCGCACGCAGTGCGTGAGCCGATTGGCGACCGCTTGCAGCAACATGTCGCCCACCGCGTGGCCGTGGGTGTCGTTGACCTCCTTGAAGCGGTCGAGATCGATGTACAGCAAGGCCATTCGGCCGCCGTCTGCCCGGGCCAGTACCAATGACGCTTTGAGTCGCTCACGGAGCAACTCGCGATTGGGCAACTGGGTGAGTTGATCGTACTGGGCCATGCGCTGCAGCCGGGCATGCAATTGCTTGCGTTCGATCGCCGTCGCGACCTGAGCGCAAACGTACTGCAACAGCTCCTTGTCCTGCTCCGTGTAGCGCTCGCCACCGGGCACGCTTTTGACGATCAGCGCACCGATGGTGCCGTTTTGAGAACTCAACGGCACGCCCAGCCAACAGGACGATTGCTGGTTCGCGACCAGCGCCTCATACCCTTCAGGCACATTGGCCAGTTCCGGGGTCAGCAGGATCGGCTGGCCGCTGCGAATGACCTCGGCGCACAGACGCCCGGTGATCGTTCCGGGCTGTTCGGGTTGCAGTTCATGGTCGTCGACGTGATACGGAAAATCCAGCTGCCCGCAATGTTCGTCATACAAGGCGACGGAGAAATTCAGCGCCGGCAGCCATTCGCCGATGAGCAAATGGATGCGCTGGAACAGCGCGAGCAAATCTTCCGTGACGTGAGCGGCTTCGGAAATCGCGTACAGCGCCGCTTGCCGGGCCTCGGCCTCCTTGCGCTCGGTAATGTCGCGGGCCACGGCGATGCGCAGTTGGTCGACTTCCGACCAGCGGGCCGACCAGAGGATGTGCACCACCCGGCCATCCTTGCGCAGGTAGCGATTCTCAAAGTTGAGCTTGGGCTCGCCGCCCATGATTTCCCGGGCGGCGTCGAGGGTGCGCTGCCGATCGGCGGGATGCACCAGATCGATCATCGGCTGGCCGATCAACTCGTCGGGGGTGTAGCCGAAAATGCGCTCGCAGGCTGCGCTGACAAAGACGAAGCGACCTTGTTTATCGACCGCACAGACAGCGTCCAGCAAGAGATCGAGGTAGCTTGCCTGAGGCGCTGAATTTCTGGTTGCCATGGTGCGTTGGGCGCTTCCCGACAATGCAGCAAAAAAAAAACCATCCCGACCGATCAGTGCCGCTGACGCGTCCGTGCCATCAGCCTCACGCCTTGTTCGGCATCAGCCCCGGCAATGCATGCACCAGGGCGTTGATGGCGAAACCGATGAACATCACCCCGCACAACCGGGTGATCGCCAGTTCATGCCGCTGATACAGGCTGCGCACCCGCCGCGCACCGACGATGCCAATGAGGATAGCGTAGGCCATGAGGCCGCCGACGAAGCTCAGAACAATCAACCACGGCAACATTGACCAATTCAGCAGTTCTGCGCGGCTCGAGAGCAGCGCGGTAAACGTCGCGACCGCCACCGGATAAGCCTTCGGATTGGTCAGGCCAAACAGAATGCCGTGCCAGAACGGCTGCCGCGCCGGGCCTTGAGGCGCCTCGACACTGCTGCGACGAGCACGCACCGCGCGCACGCCGAGCCAGAATAGATAGAGGCCGCTGAGCACACCCAGCACATCGAAGGCTGTACTGCCGATTTCCCGCGCACCGACAATCGCGATCAATGCGGTACTGCACCAGACCACATCCCCCAGCAAATGCCCGCAGAGAAACCCTGCCCCGGCCCGCCGGCCATGCGCCGCACCGATGCCGAACACCGCCAGCACCCCCGGCCCCGGCGTGATGCCATAGATAAAGCCCGAGGCGAGAACAGCCATTAGTAGCGATGGGGTCATGGGAAGTCCTTGTCGAGCCTGGATGAATGCGCGCCAGTTTATCTCAGGTCTGCGGGGCGGTGGTGCCGCTTGTTGTCAGTACTTGTCGAGCGTACGCAGCTTCTGCGGCAACCCCCACAACAGCAGCGCGACGGCGATCAGCGCGCAGACGCCGATGACATACAGGGCCGGGGTGGTGCTGCCGGTCAGGTCCTTGATCCGTCCGACCATGACCGGGCTGACGATGCCGCCAAACTGGCCGAGGGTATTGATCACCGCGATCCCGCCCGCCGCGCCGGCACCAGCGCCGGCCAGCAGTTTCGGCGGCAGGGTCCAGAAGCTCGGGATGGAAGCGATGATCCCGGCACCGAGCAAGCCCAGCGCGACAATCAGGAAAGTCGTGTGGTTGGCAAAGATCCCCGCACAGAAGAACCCTACCGCGCCCACCGCGACCAGGCCCGCGACGAACTTGCGTCGCTCACCGGTCGAGTCGGACAGGCGCCCGATCACCACCATGCTGATGGCGCCGCAGATGTAAGGGATGGCAGTCAGCAAACCGATCATCACCGGGCTCTCGGTGCCGGCACTGCGGATCAGTTGCGGCGCCCAGAAATTCAAACCGTAGGACGCCACCTGAATCAGGAAGTAGATCAGCCCCAGCGTCAGGAAACCGGGGATGCGCAGTGCGGCGAGCAACGAGCCGCCCGTCTTGTGCGGCTCATGGTGTGCGATGCGGCTGGCCAGCAAGGTCTTCTCCGATGGCGTCAGCCAATGGGCATCTTCGATGCGGTCCTTGAGCAGCGTCAGCACCAGCAATCCGAGGCCGATGCAAGGCACGCCGCCAAGCAGAAACAGCCAGTGCCAGCCGCGCATATCCATAAAGCCGTCAAGGTGTTGCAGCACCAGTCCGGAGAACGGTGCGCCGACCAGGCCGGCAAAGGCCGACGACAGGAACAGCATCGAGGTGATGCGTCCGCGATAGTGCTGCGGGAACCATAGCGTCAGGTAATACAGCACACCCGGCGCAAAACCGGCTTCCATCGCGCCGATCACGAAGCGCAGTGCGTAGAACTGCCATTCGCTGTTGACGAAGACCATGGCCGCGGTGGCTACGCCCCAGGACATCATGATCCGCGCGATCCAGCGGCGGGCGCCGACCTTGTAGAGCATCATGTTGCTCGGCACTTCGAAGATCACGTAACCGACCACGAACAACCCGGCGCCAAGGCCGTAGGCGGTGTCGCTCAGGCTCAAGTCGGTTTGCAGCTGGAACTTGGCGAAGCTGATGTTGATGCGATCGAAAAAGGCGAACAGGTAGCAGACCATGATCAGGGGCATCAGGCGCCAGGCGACTTTGCTGACCAGGGCTTTTTCTTCGTCGACGCTAACGGACGGGCTCGCGCCCGCATCCAGTACATTAAGGCTCATAGGGGTTCTCCAGGCGGACTTCCCGTGGGGGTCCGATTGTTTTTGTTGTCTGGTTGAGAGGGTCGGTGTCTGTGCTTTTACTGTGGGAGCGAGCTTGCTCGCGATGGCGGTGTGTCAGTCGACATCGATGTCGGATGTGATTCAGTCATCGCGAGCAAGCTCGCTCCCACAGGGGGGGAGTCAGGAAGGGCTGGGGTGCAGGTCGCAATTGCGTCCGGCCTTGGCCAGTTGACCAGGCACTTCATGGCCCAGGAGCGCCGGCAACCCTCGGGACAACTTCAGCAACAGCGGCAAATCGATGCCGGTATGAATGCCGATTTCATCGCACAGGTTCACCAGGTCTTCGGTGCAGATATTGCCCGAGGCGCCCGGTGCAAAGGGGCAACCACCGAGACCACCCAGTGCCGCATCGAAGCGTCGGGCACCGGCCTCATAGGCGGCCAGCACGTTGCACAGGCCGAGGCCGCGGGTGTTGTGGAAATGCAGAGTCAGGTCCGTTGGCGAAACCCGTTGCAGTACCCGTCGCACCAGCCGATCGACCTGCCGCGGATTGGCCATGCCGGTGGTGTCGGCCAGGGTGATGCCCTGGATGCCGAGTTCCTGATAAGCCTCGACAATCTGCAGGACGCGGTCCTCGTCGATCTTGCCTTCGAACGGGCAGCCGAAGGTGGTGGCGATGCTGCCGTTGAGCCGCACGTGCGTGCCGTCCACGTACTGCACGATCTCGCCGAACGCCGCCAACGAGGCTTCGCAACGCATGCGCATATTCGCCAGGTTGTGGGTCTGGCTGGCGGACATCACCAGGTTCAGCTCGTCGCCCGGGCCTCCAGCGCCCGTTGCGCGCCTTTGAGGTTGGGGATCAACGCGACGTAGATCACCCCCGGTTGCCGGGCGATACCCTTGAACACCAGCTCGCCATCGCGCAGCGCCGGGATCGCCTTGGGCGAGACGAACGAACCCGCCTCGATTCGGCTGAAACCGGCCAGTGACAGCTGATCGATCAGCGCAATCTTGTCGACGGTGTCGACCCAGGTCGGCTCGATCTGCAAGCCGTCCCGCGGGGAGACTTCCTGAACGATCAGGGTCTGGAAAAAATCAGTGATCATTGCACCACCCCTTCAGTTTTCAGCCGCTCGATATCCGATGCCGTCAGGCCCAGCCCGGCGAGAATGCCGTCGGTGTGCTGTCCCAGGCTCGGGCCGGACCAGTTCACGCCGCCGGGGGTTTCCGACATTTTCGGCACGATTCCCGGCATCTTCACCCGGGCGCCGCCAGGCAGTTCGGCACTGAGCAGCATGTCTCGCGCCTGGTAATGCGGATCGGCGACGATGTCGGCCACCGAGTAGATGCGCCCGGCTGGAACCTCTGCGGCTTCCAGGGCCGACAGGACTTCGTCGATCGGCAGGCTGCTGGTCCAGTGGGTGATGGCGGCGTCGAGCACATTGCTTTTGGCGGCACGGCCATCGTTATGGGCGAACTCCGGCGCTTCGGCCAGGTCGTCGCGACCGATGACGTGCATCAGACGCTTGTAGATCGGGTCGCTGTTGCCGGCGATCACCACATAAGCGCCATCGGCCGTCAGGTACGTGTTGGAAGGCGCGATGCCCGGCAAGGCTCCGCCACTGCGTTCACGCACATGGCCGAGCATGTCGTATTCCGGCACCAGGCTTTCCATGACGTTGAACACGCTTTCGGCCAGCGACACATCAACCACTTGTCCGCCGCCCTGCCCGGTCTTGACCCGCAGCAGCGACATCAAGGCACCGATCACCGCGTGCAGCGACGCCAGGGAATCGCCGAGGCTGACACCGACCCGGGCCGGCGGCGAACCGGGGGGTGCCGGTGGTGTAGCGAATCCCGCCCATGGCCTCGCCGATCGCACCGAAGCCTGGGCGGTCGCGGTACGGGCCGGTCTGGCCGTAACCGGAAATCCGCACCAGCGTCAGGTTGGGGTTAAGGGCATGCAGCACGTCCCAACCCAGGCCGAGTTTTTCCAGGGCGCCGGGGCGCAGGTTTTCGATCAGCACGTCGGCACTGGTCGCCAGTTGCTTGACCAGCTCGATGCCTTCGGGGGATTTCAGGTTCAACGCCAGGGACTTCTTGTTGCGCGATTGCAGGTACCACCACAACGAGGTGCCTTCGTGCAGCTTGCGCCATTTGCGCAGGGGGTCGCCCTGGCCCATGGCTTCGATCTTGATCACCTCGGCGCCGAACTCGGCGAGCATGCGGGCGGCGAACGGCGCGGCGATCAGCGTGCCGATCTCGATCACCTTGATTGCACTTAAGGGGGCAGTCATCGCGGGGTACCTCTATGTTGTTCTTGGAATATGCGCCAAGGCTAGAGGACCGCTGGGTGATGAATCCACCCCTCAATGGGCAAGGGGCGTTCGCGAAACGCGAACGCTCAAACCTGCCCCCGCAACTGCTCAAACAACATCCGGCTCACCGGCGACAACGATGCTTCATCGCGCACCACCAGGATCAACGCACGATCCGACCAGTCATCCGTCAACGGCACCGCGTGCAATCCCAACGCCCGGCCAAACAGTTCGTAAGCCTTGTGCGGCAAAATACCAATGCCCATATTGGCCTGCACCATCCGGCACATGGCATCAAAACCCGGCACATGAATCCGCAGCCGCAACACTTTTCCGGCCTTGCGCGCCGCAGCATGGGTGCGCGCGTTGATCGAACTGGCGGCGTGCAGGCCGACATAATCGCTGTCCAGGGTGTCGGCAAACGCCAGGGCGGAGCGGCTCGCCAATGGATGATCGGGCAGCATCAGCACCACCAGCTTGTCCTGTCGATACAGCACGCTGTGCAGGCCTTTGACGTCGCTGTCACTGGAGCAGATCCCCAGGTCGGCCACACCATCGAGCACCCCCTGAATGACCCCGGCGCTGGGCCGTTCCTCAAGGTCGGTCTTGACCTGGGGATGCCGCTCGGAAAAGTCCCGCAGGTCTTCCGGCAGAAACTGGATGATCGCCGACAGGTTGGCCAGCATCCGCACATAGCCGCGAATGCCATGACTATGCTCACCCAGCTCAAGTCCCATTTTCTCGACGTTGAACAGCATCTGCCGCGCATGGTGCAACAGGGTTTCACCGGCGGGCGTCAGCGTCATGCCCTTTGCCTGGCGCACGAACAGGCTGATGCCCAGCGCCTCCTCGAGCTCCATCAACCGCTTGCTCGCCGCCGACACCGCAATCGCTTCGCGGGTAGCGGCACGGGTCAACGTGCCTTCTTCATGGACGGCGACAAACAGCTGGAGAGTGATCAGGTCGAGACGGCGGATCAGGCTTTTTTGCAGCATGAGAGAGCTCGATATCTGGTTCGACTGAGCCGGCAGGATAGCCCGGTTTTGGCCAACATCATCATAAGCGCTCGCCCTGCACATAAATCGCTTAGCACTCAACCGTAATGGAAATAGCTGATTTCACGCCGCCACACAGTTTATATAGTCTGGAAAAAACGCTGAACAGTGCAGCCATCAGATTAACCCTGAGGAGTCGGCCACTGAAATCCAGGGAAGATTCCATGAATAGCAGCACCACCCTCCTCGTCACCTGCAGCACAGTTTTTCTCGCTCAATTGGGCATGAGCATTTATCTGCCCGCCCTGCCGGAGATGGCTGGAAGCCTTTCCGCCGACGCCTCGCAGCTTTCATGGGGACTGGCGGTGTACCTGATCGGCATGGCCCTGCCGATGCTGTTCTGGGGCAGCCTGGGCCAGCGCATTGGCCGAAAGCCCGTGTTGCTCGCCGCACTCGGTACCTATGGAGCGGGCAATCTGGCGCTTCCACTGGCCGAGTCGCTTGAATCGTTCCTGGTGCTGAGACTGGTTCAGGGCATTGGCGCCAGCGGAATTTCGGTGATGGCGCGGGTGCTGATCCGCGACAGTTTCCGCGGTGACGTGCTGGCCAAAGCGCTGTCCTGGATTTCCATTTCCTTCGTGGTGGCGTTGGGGATCGGTCAATACCTGGGGTCGATCATTCAAGTTGCGCTGGGCTGGTCAGCGATTTTCTACCTGTTGGGTGGTGCGAGCCTGTTGATGGCGGGGGTTGTAGTGCGAGTTACGTTCCCGATACTGACCGAGGACAACGTTCGATTGTCCGCCTGGCCGAGCTACTGGGCATTCTGTGTGATCGGGCCTTTCTGTTACCAGCCCTCGCCGGCGGTCTCGGTTACGGCGTGATCATCGCGTTCAACACGGCCGCGCCGCTGATTCTGCAAGGACCGTTCAATTGGTCGGCAGTCGAGTACGGGTTGTTGGGCTGGCCCATCAGTGCGGCGTATTTTCTGGGGGCGCTGGGGGTCAATGCGTTTGTGCTTCATGTCGGTCAACGCAGGCTGATGACAGCTGGCGCAGGGCTGGTGCTGGCTGGCAGCGCAGCGATGTTGCTGGGGAGTATCGCGGGCACTTCAGTGGCCTTGCTGTTCTGGCTGCCGTATTGCCTTGCCGTATTCGGCCAGTCGTTGAATTACCCGATCAGCCTGTCGCTGGCCAACGCCGGTTCGCCGGTCGGCGGCGCTTATGCGATGGCGTTGGGCGGGTTCATTCACCAACTGATGGCTGCCGCCATCGGCGGGGTCGCCAGCCTGATCGCCAGTCCGCAGGCCTGGCCACTGTCGCTGTTATGCACCTTGCTGGCGGTGGGCGCGATGCTTTGCGTGATGCTCGCGCCCAGGGGTAAATCCATTTAGAACGCGCTGCGGAACATTTCCTCGATCTGCCGCTGATCCGCCACCCGCGGATTGGTCAGGCCACAGGCATCTTTCAAGGCATTGCTGGCAAGCATCGGGATGTCGTTGAGTTTGGCACCGAGCTCACGCAAACCGGCGGGGATGTCCACGTCCCTGGACAGGCTGCGGATGGCCGCGATGGCAGCTTGAGCAGCTTTTTCCGGGCTGAACCCATGAGTGTCGACGCCCATTGCCACGGCAACATCGGCCAGGCGATCGGCGCACTGCAGCGCGTTGAAGCTTTGCACATGAGGCAACAGCACGGCGTTGCATACGCCATGGGGCAAGTCGTAGAACCCGCCCAGCTGATGAGCCATGGCGTGGACGTAGCCCAGCGACGCGTTGTTGAACGCCATGCCGGCGAGGAACTGTGCATACGCCATGTTTTCCCGTGCCGCCAGGTCGCTGCCGTCGCTGACGGCCAGGCGCAGGTTGTTGCTGATCAAGGTGATGGCCTTGAGTGCGCAGGCATCGGTGATCGGGTTGGCGGCGGTGGAGACGTAGGCTTCGATCGCATGGGTCAATGCATCCATGCCGGTGGCCGCGGTCAGGCCTTTGGGCATGGCGACCATCAGCGCCGGGTCGTTGACCGACATCAGCGGCGTGACGTTGCGGTCGACGATGGCCATTTTCACATGGCGGGATTCGTCGGTGATGATGCAGAAGCGGGTCATTTCGCTGGCCGTGCCGGCGGTGGTGTTGATGGCGATCAACGGCAGTTGCGGTCGGGTGGACTGATCCACGCCTTCATAGTCGCGGATCTGTCCGCCGTTGGTCGCGCACAAGGCGATGCCTTTGGCGCAGTCATGGGGCGAACCGCCACCGAGGGACACCACGAAATCACAGCGGCTTTCCTTGAGCAGTCCCAGGCCAAGCTCGACGTTGGCGATGCTCGGGTTAGGCTTGGCGCCGTCAAAGATCACCGAGTCGATGTCCAGCACCGCCAGCTTCTGGGCAATCATCTTCGCCACGCCGGCCTTGGCCAGCCCGGTGTCGGTGACGATCAACGCCTTGCGAAAGCCGTATTTGCCAATGGCGACCATGGCTTCGTCGAGGCAGTCGATGCCCATGATGTTCACGGCGGGGATGAAAAACGTGCTGCTCATGAGCGAATTTCCAATCTGGGGCCGAATCGGAGGGCGGATCCAGCGGGCGCCCACAGGATCGGCCCTTCGGTTGCGCAGTAACTTGATCTGGCTCAAGTCCCGGTCGTGATAAAGTCGCCGCCCATCAGACCTTTTGCTTTGAGACGCCGACTGCAATGACCGATTTCCAGGATGTCGATGCCCAGCTTGAAGACTGGAACGCCTTGCGCGCCACCGCCTCTTTCAGCGGCCTGCTGGTGGGCAATGGCGCCAGTCGCGCGGTGTGGGATGACTTCGGTTATGACTCGCTGTTTGAGAACGCCCGCACCGTCGAAGAAAAACCCCTGAGCCAGTCCGAGCTGAGCGTGTTCGACGCCCTGCAGACTCGCAGCTTCGAACAGGTGCTCAGCGCGCTGAAAACCACCAGCCGGGTCAACAAGGCCCTCGCCGTCAGCTCCGCCGCACCGCGCAACCGCTACTACGCGATCAAGGAAGCGCTGATCAACACGGTGCACGCGGTGCACATCCCGTGGCGGCTGGTGGTGCCTTCGACCCTGGCGACGATCAATCAGGAACTGGGCCGCTACCGGACGGTGTTCACCACCAACTACGATTTGCTCAACTACTGGGCGACCCAGCACCAGCCTGACTCGATCACCGATCTGTTCCAGGGCGTCGAGCCAGGCTTCGACCTGAGCGCCACGGCCACCGATAAAACCCGGCTGCTGTACCTGCACGGTGGCTTGCATCTGGTGCGCAACCAGGACGGCACGGCGCGCAAGCTGATGTCGACCGAGGGTACCTTGCTCGGCAGTTTCGCCATCAACAACTCGATCAAGACCCTCGACAATGTGCCGCTGTTCGTCAACGAAGGACCGGCTCAGGACAAGCTCAAGACCATCCGCAGCTCGGATTATCTGTCGTTCTGCTATGACCAGTTACTGGGGCATGGCGATGGGTTGTGCATCTTCGGTCATGCCTTGGGCGAGCAGGACAGTCATATCGTCCATGCGTTGCGCCACGCGAAACCGACGGTGGTGGCAATCTCGATCAATCCACGCAGCAAGGCGTTCATCCAGCATCAGAAGCGGCATTACGCGAAGGTGTTTGAGGGGACGGGGAGTGAGTTGCGGTTTTTTGACTCGAAGACACATGCGCTGGGTAGCCCGAAGCTGACCGTGCCGGTCGAGGTTTAGCCGCGACGCGGCTACCCCTGCAGGAGCTGGCTTGCCAGCGAAGAGGCCGTCACATCCGATAATGATGTTGCCTGACACGCCGCCTTCGCTGGCAAGCCAGCTCCTACAGGGGTGTGGTTAGAGCACCGGCAGGGTCTTGTCCTTGATCACCTTGGTCGGACCATTGGCCTTGACGCTGGCGATGCCTTTTTCCAGCGCCGCAGCGGACGCGTATGACTCGCTGCTGCCGATAACCTCGTGGTTACCGGCCTTGAGGTTGAAGTAAGGATGGCCATCCCGGGTGGTTCTCTTTTCGTAGCGTTCATCCAGCGGGCTGTTGGCCTGAACGGATGCGATGCCTTTGTCGGCGGCCGCACGGGTGGCGTACAGCTCGCTGGTCAGAATGGTTTCGGCGTTGGCGGCCTTCAGGACAAATTTGAACTGACCATTACTGCTTTTGCTGACTTCGTACCATCCAGACATGTTCGTTCTCCTTGGCGATTGAGAGGTTTCGCGCTTCAGAGTAAAGCCTATTTCACCCCCGCCCGCACCACCGACAACGCCGGCGCCTGCCCCCGTCGCTGACTCAGGTATCGCGTACAGCTCACCCGCAAAAACGAAGCGAAATTGACCACCTCACCGCGATAGTCCATCACCTCTTCATACAGCTTGGCGATCAACTGATTGGTGGTCATGCCGTCGACTTCGGCGATTTCGCCGAGGATGTCCCAGAACTGATTTTCCAGGCGCAAGGTGGTGACCACTCCGCAGATTCGCAGCGAGCGGGAGCGCGATTCGTAGAGAATCGGATCGGCTTTGACGTAGAGCTCGCACATGCACAGGTCCCTCGTTACAGGGTAATTTTGGTGCCCAGCAAGCCGAGGAAACCGGCCAGCCAGCTCGGATGGGCGGGCCAGGCCGGGGCAGTGGCCAGATTGCCTTGAACGTGACCTTGCGTCACCGGGATATCGATGAACGTACCGCCCGCCAGCCGCACTTCCGGGGCACACGCCGGGTAGGCGCTGCACTCGCGACCTTCCAGAATGCCCGCCGCCGCCAGCAACTGCGCGCCGTGACACACGGCAGCGATCGGTTTGCCGGCCTTGTCGAATGCTCGCACCAGGTCCAGGACTTTGTCGTTCAGGCGCAGGTACTCCGGCGCACGACCGCCCGGCACCAGCAGTGCGTCGTAATCCGTTTCGGCCACCTTGGCAAAATCGAAGTTCAGGGCAAACAGGTGGCCGGGTTTTTCACTGTAGGTCTGGTCGCCTTCGAAGTCATGGATCGCCGTGCGCACGGTCTGGCCGGCGGTTTTGTCGGGGCAAACGGCGTGCACCGTATGGCCGACCATCAGCAGTGCCTGGAAGGGCACCATCACTTCATAGTCCTCGACGTAATCGCCGACCAGCATCAGAATTTTCTTGGCAGCCATGGGGTGGACTCCTCTGGGGAACAGGTGGGCTCGCAGGAGTATTCAAGGTAGTCCTTAATCAGCAAGACAGGTAATACCCGACTACTACGCCGATCACTTGTAGAGCTGGCTTGTCGGATCGCTGCACCGCAGCGAAAGCGGTGGGTCAGTCGACATCAATGTTGAATGTCAGGCCGCCTTCGCTGGCAAGCCAGCTCCTACGTTGGGGGGATTACCCCCAACTGTACGCCTAACTCTGCACCTAGCTGTAACAGCGCAGACGCCACGGTTTATGGCTAGATGAGGGCTCTTCCCGCCACCTTCGATTCCGGTTGCCATCATGTCCTCGCGCGAAAACACCGGCATGGCCCTCGGCCTGCTCGGCGTTGTGATCTTCAGCCTCACCCTGCCCTTCACGCGGATCGTCGTGCAGGAACTCCATCCGTTGCTCAACGGCCTGGGCCGTGCGCTGTTCGCGGCGGTTCCGGCGGCGCTGTTGTTGCTGTGGCGCCGGGAACGATGGCCCACGTGGAAACAGGTCAAAGGCCTGAGCCTGGTGATTGCCGGGGTGATCCTCGGCTTCCCGGTACTCTCGGCCTGGGCCATGCAAACCTTGCCGGCGTCCCACGGTGCGCTGGTCAATGGCCTGCAACCGCTGTGCGTGGCGCTGTACGCCGCCTGGTTGTCCCATGAACGACCTTCGAAAGCCTTCTGGGCCTGCGCGGCACTGGGCAGCGCGCTGGTGCTCGGGTATGCGTTGATCAGCGGTGCCGGCAGCATTCAGACCGGTGATTTGCTGATGCTTGGGGCGATCGCCGCGGGTGGCCTGGGTTATGCCGAAGGCGGCCGGCTGGCCAGGGAAATGGGTGGCTGGCAGGTCATCTGCTGGGCGCTGGTGCTGTCGACACCGCTGCTGATCGGACCGGTGCTGTACCTGGCGCAGCAACATCAAGGCGAGATTTCGGCCAGGACCTGGTGGGCGTTCGGTTACGTCTCGCTGTTTTCGCAGTTCATCGGCTTCTTTGCCTGGTACGCCGGGCTGGCCATGGGCGGCATTGCCCGGGTCAGTCAGATCCAGCTGTTGCAGATCTTCTTCACCATCGCGTTTTCGGCATTGTTCTTCGGTGAACACGTCGAGCCGATCACCTGGCTGTTTGCCGCCGGAGTGATCGTGACGGTGATGCTGGGGCGCAAGACCGCAGTCAAGCCCCCTGTGGGAGCGAGCCTGCTCGCGAAGGGTCCGTAACTACCAACATCTTTATTGACTGCCTGTCCGCCTTCGCCGGCAAGCCGGTCTCGCTCCCACAGGGGTCAGAGGTAGCCGTCGGCTCGCAGCAGGGTTTCGAGGCAATGCTCGCTGATGTGGTAAAAATCCTTCAGTTCCTGAATCTTCACCAACAGCTGCGCCGGGTCCACCGGTTCGGCGCGCTTGACCGCCAGGATCATCTTGTTCTTGTTGGTGTGCTCCAGCGAAATGAACTCGAAGACCTTGGTCTCGTAGCCGCAGGCTTCCAGAAACAAGGCGCGCAAACTGTCGGTGACCATTTCCGCCTGTTGGCCCAGGTGCAGGCCGTATTGCAGCATCGGCTTGAGCAGCGCCGGGCTCTGGATCTGCAGGCGGATCTGCTTGTGGCAGCACGGCGAGCACATGATGATCGAGGCCCCGGAACGAATGCCGGTGTGAATCGCATAGTCGGTCGCGATATCGCAGGCATGCAGCGCGATCATCACGTCCAGTTCACTCGGTGCGACGCTGCGCACATCACCGCATTTGAACACCAGCCCCGGATGCTCCAGCGTTGCCGCCGCGGTGTTGCACAAGGTGACCATGTCTTCACGCAGCTCGACCCCGGTCACCTCGCCTTCGGCGTTCAAGGTATTGCGCAGATAGTCGTGGATCGCGAACGTCAAATACCCCTTGCCCGAACCGAAATCCGCGACGCGTACCGGCTTGTCCAGCGCCAGGGGTGAGGAGGTCAACGCGTGGCTGAAGACTTCGATGAACTTGTTGATCTGCTTCCACTTGCGCGACATCGCCGGGATCAGTTCATGTTGCCGATTGGTCACGCCGAGGTCGGCGAGGAATGGCCGGCTCAGGTCGAGAAAGCGGTTTTTCTCGCGGTTGTGTTCGGCGGACGGCACTTCGCGTAATTGCTGAGGTTTGCTCTTGAACAACGAGGACTTGCCCTTTTTGCTGTATTCGAGCTGGACTTCATCAGTCAACGCCAGCAAATGCGCATTTTTGAACGAGGCCGGCAGCAACCCGGCGATGGTCGCGATGCCCTCGTCAAGCGCCAGATTCTTGGTGATGTCGCGGGTCTTGTAACGGTAGACAAAGGACAGGCAGGGCTGATCCTTGACCGTCAACAGCTTGATGTTCAGCCGCTGCAGGTCGGTCTCTGTGCCAACGTACTTGGCCAGCACCAGCTTGATGAAAGCGTTCTGCTTCAGACTGGATGTCAACAGGTCGATAAACTGCGCGTGATGATCCGGCGTGAGGCTGGCGGTAACGGACATGTAGAAAACGTCTCGGCGTGGAAATCGGGGAATGACCGGCATTTTAAGGGGGATAGGGGGTTTCGGCACGGGGTTATTTTTTCGACAGGTCCCGGCCACGCCGCCAGGACCTGAATACGCCCGTTGAACCCTCAGGGTTCCACCAACCGCAGTTTACGGTGGATGGGCGAGTTGATGACGTATTTGACAATCAACCCCACCGGCACCGCCCAGGTCAGGCCGTTGGCCGGATCAGTGACCACGGCGACGGTTTCGGAGCTGGCCGAGACATCCAGACGCCGGCGATCCTGGCTGGACTTGAGCGCTCCATAGGCATGGCTGACCAGTCGCTCCGCCAGATGCATCGGCACATCGATACGCTCCAGGTGCTTCACCGCCCGACAGAACAACACCTGATCATCGATCGATCCGTCGCCCTCATGGCGGGCCAGGAATGCCTGAGCGACGGCTAGCAACTCAGCATTCAATGCCTGGCGTTCATCGCCTTCCTTCATGTCAATGACTCCTGTGGCGTTTCCGCCAACGAGGTCGTCACCGCAACGGGCCGAGCGGCGCGACGCAGGTCGGGCCCCGCACAGGGCAAGTGCACGGCCGGGTTGGGCATGCCACTGGGCGAAAGCTCATGGGTCATTTCGAACTCGGCCCGAACCGCCCAACCGCACGCCTCCGACGTACATTGCAGATACGCCACCCGCAGGAAAATATGACGACCCTCGCTGGTACGAATACGCATCCGGTTCAGGCAATGCGGACACACCATTTTGTAAGTACTCATGCTTGACTCCTGGCAGTGATCGGGTGGCAATCAATAGGATCAAACGCAATACTGCTTGAAACATTGATCACCCCGGGTCGGTTTTGCAAATAGCGTTTGCCAGACAAAGGGAAGTGCAATGGGCAACTCCGTAATATGCACGAGTCAAGCTCGTAGGAAATCACCCTGCTACCATTAGGAAGTTTCGACATCGTAGTGTTCTGATTCATAGTTGACGATTGATCACTCACAAGAAAAAAGTACGCGATACGCGTAATTTAGACACTCAAAATGCACGTGTCAAAAGGAAGAGGCTCAAATTGAGTAGCAAAAAATCACAAGATGTCCTGACTCGCTTAAAGCTGATAACAGGCACAAAAACTGATGCTTCGTTATCAAGCGCGCTGCAGATCAGCCCTCAAACACTGAGCAGCTGGAAAGGACGCGACAGCACGCCATACTCATTATGCGTAGACATAGCGCAAACGCGGGGCATCTCGCTCGACTGGCTACTGCTGGGTGAAGGCCCTGTCCTGCGCCATACACTGGCCGCGCCCCCCGCTGACACTGAAGAAAGCAACTCACGGGAAAACACCATGCTCGCGCTCTGGCGACTGCTCGGCGAAGAGGATCGCTGTTCCATACAACACGCACTGGAAGAAAAATGGCGACTGCGCGATATGGAACTCAAGCTGTCGGAAATGGCCTCTACCCTCGCGGCACTGCAACATTCAGACGACAGATAAAGTTCATGTAAGCCGACATTCCGTTACTTCAAGGCATGCCACAACAACATAATGTTGCCGCTGCTGCGCATAATCAGTGCGCATGACAAAACGCTCGTCACTGCATGCCATGGACTTACCGGAGCAAATGTCAGCAGTACATCCATACCGGCAAGGCAGAACACCCCTCCGCACACACTGGTCAACAGTCCGTCACGCCAGCAATGACGTTGTTCGTTGCGCTGATAACAGGCAAGCCTGAACGCACTCAGCAAATGAGCAACAGCCGTGACGAACACCAACGCCATCATTTCACCCCCATCATCCCCGCCCCCGCAGGTGCCGAATGATTTCGCCGATACCGGCACCGTCAATCCACTGCATCAGCTTGATGCTGATGGGGATAACGATCAGTGCGCAGAAAAAGGCGGTCACGCCGCCGGTCAGGAACGGGGCCAGCCGCAACGCAACCGGGGTAAACAGATAGCCGACGCCCGCGGACAGCAACCAGGAACCGATACGCTGCCAGGCCTTGAAATTGCTCCCGGTCGTGGTCACGAGCCACGCGCCCAGCGCCGCACCGAAAAGGGCCTCGCCATCGATCGAGGGCAGCGTCGCGATGCCCAGGCCCAGCATCAGCCCACTGAGGCTGTTGTAGATCGAGTCAGTCAGGCTCATGGGTGCCTCGCGGATCGATCATTTCCCACAGCAAAGAGGCCCGTCTCAATGGCCTTGAGCAAAGCGGCACGGCGCGAGCTGACGGCAAACTTGCGGCGGATATTGGAGAAGTGGAAATTGATCGTGGAGACCGAGCAATTCTGAATCCTGGCGATCTCCCAGGAGGTTTTTCCTTGGTAGCACCAGATCAGAGCTTGTTTTTCTTTCGCCGTCAGTCGGACCGATGGGGCATTTGCGGCGCCACCGGGCACTGCATAAGCAAAAGAGTCGAGCGGTTGATGCATTGACATGACAAGAACTCCCTCTATGTCAGAACACCCTTGACCGGGCGCTCACTGTTAGAGAGAGATGTTGAAGACAGGCCTGCACTCAGACAACGCGTGGAGGTTGTAGCGACGCGAGCTACATATACAGACCCAGTCCTCAGCCAAGCACCACCAACCGGTTGGGCAACTCATTGCGCACATGGGTCACCGGCACATGCACCTTGAGCAATTCGCCGCAGGCTTCGACGCAGGTGACAAACCCCTGCAAGGTCTGCCCCTGTTTCACCTGTTGAGTGAACGCCGTCACGATCGAGTCCCAGTTTTCGTTACCCAGGCGCTGCGAAATCCCTTCATCCACCAGGATTTCCACATAGCGCTCGGCTTCCGAGACGAAAATCAGCATGCCGGTGCTGCCCATGGTGTGGTGCAGGTTTTGCTCCAGGAACTGCCGACGGGCCAGGTTCGAGGCGCGCCAGTGGCGCACCGAGCGCGGGATCAGGTGCGTGGTGACCTGCGGAATCCGGAACACCAGGCACAGCACGATAAAGCTGACCCATTGCACCAGCAGCAGGCTATGCAGGGTCAGCCAGCCGGTCAGGTAGTGCACGACACCCGGCACCACCAGCGCCAGCAGACTGGCCCAGAGCAACGGGATGTAGGCATAGTCGTCGGCACGGGCCGCGAGCACTGTCACCAGTTCGGCGTCGGTATCGCGCTGGACCCGGGCAATCGCCTCGGCGACTTTGCGTTGTTCGTGTTCAGTCAGTAATGCCATGTTCAAAGATGCCTGTTCGCTATTGTTTTACCGCTGTCATCACCAGCCGCCCGACGAACCGCCGCCCCCGAAACTGCCCCCG